>DAIMEA010000169.1:0-8110 GCA_036725585.1 Prolixibacteraceae bacterium
TTTCTCCGAGAGGATCTGAACGATGGCTTGTTCCGACAGACGGTGAAATGCATGGTATTGATCGGTCAGTTCCTGTATCTTTTTTTCAAACGAAAAAGTGTCGTCCTCGCTTCCTTTTACTTTCACCACGTCGCCCCGGGCAAATATTTTCAGCTTTGGGAAAAACGAACGGATGATATCGAGCTTCGTGTTATTGGGCCCGTAAAATTCCAGAAGGTCAACTCCTTCGAGATGAAATGACTTTTCAAACATGGATAAAAAGTTGCTGTTGGTATTCAAAAATACGGACTTTTTGGCGAATATCCCGTCCCGGGTGAAAAAGTGTTTCAATCGCAACGGGAATGTTAAATAACTGTTTTCCCGGAAGTCGTGGAATGAATAAAATACCACGGCCTGCATTGTTTATTTTTCGGACAATATTGGTAATAGATAAATACTATTTTGTTTATCTGTTCGTTTCTTATTGTTGTTAAACCTGAAATCAACCCATAAAAAGAACCAAAATGAAGCAATTTTTCCTTTTTTCTATTCTGATTACCCTATCGTTTTCTCTTTTTTCTCAGAAAGTGATCGATTATCCCAAATGCGGAATGAACACTGCCCCCGGTTTAAAACTGACAAAAATCGAACTATATGACACGGTTTCGGTTCTGTCGTTCCGGTATCGGGGAAATCCCGGCACCTGGATTTTGATCCCGGGTGGAAGCTGCATCCAACCGGTAGGTTCCGACAAACGGCACTACATCACCCGCACCGAAGGAATTTCCTTTGGGAAAAGTTATTGGCTCGACAGCACCGGTACGGTTGCCTACCAAGCCTTTTTCCCGGCCATCGATCCGGAAACGGAACGAATCGATTTTTTGGAAGACAATGAAGGAGGAAGTTGGTTCATTTACGATATATGGCTAAGCGAATACCCTTTGGCGGACGTACTTCCTTCCGAATTGCAAAATATCTGGTTCGAGACTTCGGGGAGCAAGCAGATGGTGCTTGCCCTTTACGACACGGTAGCTGTATTTCAAGGCCAGTTGTGGGCATACGGCGACATGCGCAAGAAGGGGAAGACAATACAGTTGGAACTTCTAACCGGGAAGGAAACCCGGACCCTGTTCCTCGAAAGCGTGAACGAACATATCTGCAAAATGGGAACCTCGCGCAGGGACATGGTCGATTTGTACGACTGGCCCCACGACGTTAAAGGCTTTCAGCTTCCGGGCGATGCGCCCTATGCTGCACCCATCATGAACATTGGCGAGGCCGTTTTTTCGGGTTATATCCGGAATTATACCCCGAGGGCCGGCTTCTCTTCCGGATTGATCCACGTGAACAATGCCCTGGTTGGGCAACAGGAATCGTACCTGGTGACAATTCAACCCAACGGGTATTTTACGGCATCGATTCCCATGATCCATCCCGAAGAGGTTTTATTGCGTGTTCCCTCAATGCCCCATACTGTTTTTCTTGAACCCGGAAAGGAAACCTTTCTGCTGGTCGATGGATCAAGTGTTTACAACGGTTTGCTCTTCCAGGGGGAGATGGCTCCGGTAAACAACGGCTTGTATGAAATGAAGGATATTTCCTTTTTCAACTACCCGGAGCTTCAGGATTCCATTCTAAAAATGGGGCCGGTGGAATACAGGATCTATTGCGAAAACATTCGTGACCGGGAACTTCTGGCCATGAAAGATACAATTCAGAAAAAATTCATCTCCGAAAAGGCCCGGCAGGTTAAAGAGAAAGGCATTCAGTATCGCTTTTTTGAAAATCTGATGAGTTACAGTATGTATTATCGGAATGCCCTTCAGAAACAGGGCACAGAAAACAATCCGGTTCGTTTGGGTAACATCCCCAAACCGGAAACCTCCTATTATACCTTTCTGACCCCTGATGTCATGAATGATGAATTGGGAATGATGGTTAGCATTTATTACTTTTTCACCAATCGACTAATGTTTTCCGATTTGCTTCGTGATGATGCCCGGTCGATATCGTTTTCAATACCCGTATTTGCCGATTACCTCCGGTTGAAAGGGATTGTCCTGTCTCCCGATGAACAGACTTTGGTAGAAGAGCAGAAAAAAGCGGAGGAGCAAAAGATCGACTGGATGCCTTTTAATGAACAATATGGCGATTTACGCGATTCCTTTTTGACGCTATACCGCGATTCGCTGCGGGTTTTAAGCAAAGATCCTGAATTTGCCTTATGGTACGATATAGAGGCCTTGGTTCAACGTATGGGAAAGGAGCTGACCCCCGAAGAGAAAGAAATGATTGAAGCGGCCAAAAAACTGGAAAGCCGGGAGGATATTCTGGCAAATAGGGAGAATACAAAGAAAATGAAGCCTTTTATCGATAAGTATAGCACACAACGGGATGCATGGTTTCAGGAAAAACGCAAAGAGGCGCGGACGAAGGCGTTGAAGGAGAAATTAGGCGTTGATGGTGGATGGGTCGTAGACGTCATGATCGCTCAGGACAAGCTCCGGGGGATTGTTGAAGAATTAACCCCCGTAGGCGAAGAAGAGCTGAACGCCCTTACTGCCGAAATTGGCACGCCCTTTATTGCCGACTATATTCGCTATTGCAACGACCGTACCATTCGGAAAGTGGCTGAGTTGAAAGAAAAATCGGGCTACGCGGTGAACCAGACCCCGGAGGTGGATTCCGACCAGTTGTTCGAGAAAATGATGGAGAAATTCAGGGGCAAGGTCGTTTTTGTCGATTTCTGGGCTACCTGGTGCGGACCCTGCCGGAGCGGGATGCAACAAATGAAACCCCTGAAAGAAGAGCTATCGGACAAACCGATCGTGTTTGTATACATCACCAACGAAACTTCGCCCGAGGGTACCTGGAAAAACATGATAGCCGAAATAGGAGGGGAACATTACCGGGTGAACAGCGATGCGTGGAACGTTCTCTCGAATCGTTTTGGCATATCGGGTATACCGCATTATGCGTTGGTCGATAAAGAAGGGAAGGTTGCCAGGAACGATGGTATGCCCGAATGGGATCTGGTTGCCATGAAGAAGCTTTTTGAGGAGTTTATGGCCAAATAAAGGGCTGGTTTGCCGTTCCTTCTCTGCGGTTTAAAAACAGACCCCAAAACGTTGCGTGCTGCCTGTATGTATCCCGGCGTATCCGGGATACATACAGGCAGCACGCAACGTTCACGGGCGATGATCCCTATCAGGCTTTACCGATTGTATGGATCTGAAATCCAGTTTGTCTCAACTTGACCGGATCCAGAATATTCCGGCCATCGAACAAATAGGCGGGTTTCCGCATGGCGTGGTAGATTTGTCCCCAGTTGTAGGCAGCAAACTCGTCCCACTCGGTCAGAATGGCAATGGCGTGGGCTTCTGCACAGGCTTCATAGGGATCGGTATGGACGATTACCCGCTTATCGGTATCGGGAATGGGCACCAGTCCTTCCCGCTCACATGCCTGTTGGAGGTCGGTCCGGATTTGTTCGCGGCTAACCCGGGGATCGTAAACATGGATCTCGGCCTGGTCGGCCAGTAAATCGAGGGCGACATAAATAGCCGCGCTTTCTCGGGTGTCGTTGGTGTCTTTTTTAAAGGCCCAGCCCAGCAGGGTAATTTTTTTTTCGGATACAGTATGAAAGAGGGTATCGATGATTTTTCGGGCAAAGCGATGTTTTTGGTAGTCGTTAATTTTTACTACCTGTTCCCAATAGTCGGCTGCCTCGGGAAGGTTGTAATATCGGCAAAGATAAACCAGGTTGAGGATATCTTTTTGAAAGCAGGAGCCGCCAAAGCCTACCGAAGCTTTCAGAAATTTGGGGCCAATGCGGGAATCCATACCGATGGCTTTAGCCACTTCGTCGACATCGGCACCGGTTTTTTCGCACAGGGCCGAGAGGGCATTGATGCTCGAAATGCGTTGGGCAAGGAAGGCATTGGCCGTGAGTTTAGACAGTTCGGACGACCAGACCCTTGTCGTGAGGATCTTCTCCCGGGGAATCCACTGGGCATAAATATCGACCAGAGCCTGAATGGCTTTTTGTCCGTCTTCATCCTCGTCGCCACCAATCAGTACCCGATCCGATTTGTACAGATCGGCTATGGCGGTTCCTTCGGCCAGAAATTCGGGATTCGACAAGACGGTAAATTTGGGGATCCTTCTTTGTTTATTAACCGGATGCGGGTTATCGGGCGAAGTGAATTCTTCGTCATGCGGGGAGCTTGGGGACGCATGGTCCAGTATGGTACGGATGGCCTCGGCTGTCCGTACGGGTAGGGTCGATTTTTCCACGACAATCTTATCGTCGCTTGCTACTGAGGCAATTTGGCGGGCACACAATTCGACATATTTCAAATCGGCAGCCATACCTTTCCCCACGCCGAAGCTTTTGGTGGGGGTATTCACGGCCATGAAAATCATTTGCGCGTCACGTATGGCCTGGTCAACATCGGTCGAGAAAAACAAGTTCCGCCCCCGTGCTGCGGCTACCACCTCGGCCAATCCGGGCTCGTATACCGGCAACTTGTTCAGGTCGGAATCGTTCCAGGCAGCGATGCGTTGCCTGTTGATGTCGACAACAGTGACTTTAATCTCGGGGCATTGCTGGGCAATAACCGCCATGGTCGGGCCACCTACGTAACCGGCTCCGATGCAGCAAATATTGGTAATTTTTCTGGGAATGTCCATGTTTCCTGTTCTTGATTTCAAAATCCCGAAAGTAGCAATCTTTCCCCACATCACCATAATTTGACCGGTTTTTGAAGCGATCGGGATTCCGTTATTTTGGCCTGTTGTTTTTTTGAACGTTCTGTGTATGGCCGCAATGGGATTTCGGAGCAAGTCCGGTTGATTTTGCATTAGCGGTTCCAGTTGCCGGAAATATTTTCTCATGATTTTCTTATTAACCAAATAGTTTCTATTTTTATGCTCTCTGAAAATCGCACTGTTTTTATGCTGAAAACGAAAAAGAACCTATTTCTCCTATTGGCTTTTCTCCCCCTGTTGGCCGGGGCACAGGACCTGGAAACACTGAAAACCCTTCATCGAAACTGGCGGGCAGGTGCTGCTGCCGGTGTAAATTATTTGTCGATGGAATTGAAGAAGGATTTTTCCCAGGCTTCGATGGATATGAATTCGCTTCCCGACCTCTCGTATTCGTTTTTCTTTTACAAACGCTTCAAAAAGCACATGGAAATCGGGCTGGAATTGGAAAAAAATATGTTCAACGGGTATAAAAACCACTCGGGTAATGTTCCCTGGCTGGTTTACGACCCTTCCTTCAACACCGGGGGAAGAACCTTTCTGCCCCGGGCCATTTATTATAACACCGATATCTGGTCGTTCTTCTTCAACTTCAACTACAGCTTTTTAAACATCTACTCATACAAACATAATTTTCTGAATCTGAATTCCTATTTGAAAGTGGGTTTGGGTTTTTCGGCCATACGGGTCGAAATGGGCTACAAAAACCAGCAGGATTACTTTGATTCAAACATGGGTTTTTTCCCCCTTTACGAGAAAGGGCAGGGGGGGCACAAGGGCATTGATTCATACGGTACTTTTCATGCCGGCGCAGGGATTAATTACTTTATTTCCGACCGTTTTTCGATCTCGGCCGAAGCATTGTTCCTGTTTGTAAGCTGCGATTATCTGGACGGAGTTCACAACATGACCGCTACTTTACTCGACAATGGAAGTGTCCAGCTCGATCGGGTAGGTGTTGTGGGAACCGTTGGGGAGTTGAAACTGAGTGTATCCTATTATTTCAATCTATACAAAAAGACTTTGAGAAGCTCCACAATCTGGAACGAAAAGAAAGAAGAATTTAAGAATGAATTCTATTTTGACAAAAAGCACAATCGCTTCAAATAGGGCTACAAAACGGGCGAATTACGCAAAATCAAAATTCCCAGATGAGTGGGATGATCAGCACAGAAAGAAGGAACACAATCAGGTTTAAGGGAATTCCAACTCTCAGGAAGTCTTTGAATTTATAATTACCAAAGGCCTGGACAATCATATTGGTTTGGTACCCGATAGGGGTGGAAAAACTGGCCGAAGCGGCAATGCAAATGGCGATGATGAAGGGACGGGGATCAACGCCCAATTGTTGTGCTGCACTCACAGCGATGGGGAATGTGATGGCGGCAGCCGCATTGTTGGTGACCACTTCGGTGCAAATCATGGTAAAGAGGTACACAATGGCAAGAACGGCACCGGGTCCCATGTGCCGAACCGACATGATGGCCGAACGGGCCAGTATGTCGGCAGCACCTGAGTTCATAAGCGCTTTGCTAATGGCAAAGGCGGATGCAATGGTGATCAGTACATCCCAACTGATGGCCCTTGTGTATTTTTTGGGCGGGAAGATCCGGAGCACGGCCATCAAAACAGCGGCCATGGTCGCAAAGAAAAACATATCGGGCGGGTTCCCCTTTACCGTAGGCAGATATTTTCCAAAGCTTGCGCCCAGAATCATAATGGCAACCGTGGCAATAGTCCACCCGATTTTGTACGTTTTAACCGGCTTTTCAACTTCACCCTTCGATGTGATCAGAAAAAAGATTTTTGATTCGCTCCAGCTTTCCACAAATTCTTCATCGGCCAGAATGATGAGTGAATCACCCGGGCGCAAACGTTCCTGATTGAGCGCCGAGGTAATGTTGGATCCGCTCCGGTGCAACGCCAGCACAATGGCTTTGTAACGGCCATAAAAATCGAATTCTTCGAGCGTTGAACCAATTCCCGGAAAACGCGGAGCCAGTACCACTTCGATACGGTGCAAATTCTCTCTTTTTAAAATTTCTTCCAGGTTGCCCTGGGTGTCGAGTTGAAGTCCGCTGACGGTAAGAAGGCTCTCCACGTTTTTGTCGTATCCACAGAGGAGCAATCTGTCGTTTTCCATCAACACCACCTGTTCACTTTTTGTGTCGAAAACCTGCCGGCCCCGTTCGACCAGGATGACGGTTACGTCTTTGTGATCGTTGAGAATGCCGTTGCTGACAACCTGACCGATATATTTGCTCTGGGGTTTTACCCGCAAATTGAAGTAATATTCCTTTATATCCTGTGTGTCGGAAGGTCTTGGTTTTTTCCTGCTTCCGGGGAGCAGATAATGCCCTGCAAACGAAAGGTATGCCATGCCAAACAAGGCAATGACGATCCCGATTTTTCCCAGCTCGAACATACCCAGTTCCCGGTACCCTTGTTCAATCATTAATCCATTGACCAATAGATTTGTAGAAGTGCCAATCAAGGTGCATACACCCCCAAAAATGGTGGCATAGGATAGGGGTATCAGGAATTTATTGGGAGAGATCTTCAGATTTTCGGCCCAACGTTTGACGATGGGTGCAAAAATAACCACTACAGGCGTATTGTTTAAAAAAGCCGACAAGGCAGAGATCGGGAACATGACCCGTAGCAACAGGATGGGCGTTTTTCGTTGTTTCTTGGGAAGGGCAAAAGCCGCCAGCTTGTTAAGGGCTCCTGAATAGCGAACACCCTCGCTAACCAGAAACAACACGGCCACGGTGAGCATACCCTTGTTCGAAAAACCATCGGCCAATTCGGCCGGGGTAATAATCCCAAGCGCCATAAGGAATACAGCTACAGAAAAGAGGATCAGACCAGGCCGCATGGAGTCCTTGATCAGTGCGACGATCATGATCGCAATGGCCGCAAGGACAATATAACCGGAAAGAGTCAAGGCTTCGATATAGATTCGTTTCGTTGTAATGGGAGGCAACAACTACACCTCCTATTCGCACAAAAATATAGGAAAAATGATAATTATCTCAACCCAGAGGTCGCTAGTTTTTCCATCGGGGGGTAATAATTGTTCCTAACCAGCTTTTTCCGATGACATTTTCTTAAGACTGTCGATCCATTTTTTCACCTCTTCAACGGAAGGATTGGAAAGGTTCAGTTTGTTTTTTTTGTTGAAACCGCAAAGATCCTGATGAAGTTTGGTGTGTTTTTCAACCTCTTTCAATTTGGAAAGCGTTTTGTATCCCATTTTATTCAGTGGTTCAATCCAGTCGGCAGGGATTCCAGCCCGGGCAAAATCCTCTTTCGAATCGGTTTTAACTACCTTCTCGAGTTTCATTTGCGGGAAAAACAAAAC
>DAIMEA010000170.1:0-8034 GCA_036725585.1 Prolixibacteraceae bacterium
CTCAAACAGCGGGGCAACCATAATGTCGGAGCCAAAGAGGTATTGGTTATCGATCAGCCATGCGCCCGGATCGTCGGGATATTCGACAAACAAAGCCCGCAACATGGGAAGCCCGGTTTCGGTGCAATGTTTGGCCTGCGCATAAATATAGGGCATAAGCCGATAACGCATATTGGTGGCTTCGCGAAACCCGTTGAGGAATTTTTCGCTGTACTCCCAGGGTTCTTTGGGAGGAGTTCCGTGGCTTCGGGTATGGGAAGTAAGCATCCCAAAGGGAGTCCATCGGGCATACAGTTCTTCGGGTGTTGTTTCGACAAAGCCCCCAATATCGTGGCTCCAGAACGAGAAACCCGATAAACCGATGGAAAGGCCGCCCCGCAGGCTCGCCGACATAGACGTATTGCTGCAGGCCGGGTCGCCTCCCCAATGGAGCGGATAGCGCTGGCTGCCGGCCCAGGTACTTCTTGCCCACATGATTTGTTCGCCCTTTATTTCGCGGGTAATATCGGCAACCGCTTTATTATAGCGCAAGGGATAAAGATTGTGTTCGTAGAAACCCGTACGCCCCGAAGCATAAATCCCATTCAGGGGGGCAGCTTCCCCAAAATCGACCTTGATAGCGCCAACCCCGAGTTTCAGCAATCCGGCAATTTTGTCCTGATACCATTTAACGGTTTCCGGATTGGAAAAATCGAGTACGGCATCTTCGTAAGGCAGGTTCCCTTTTGGATTTTTCACATAGAGACCCTTTTCAATAATTTCATCAAAGAGTGTATTTTTTGGAACAAAATAGGGTAACTGCCACAAACAGGTTTCGAAACCTTCGTTTTGAAAGTCTTTGATCATTTGAGCCGGATCGTTAAACCGGGATTTTGAGAACTGGTAATCGCAACGCCAGTCGGTTTCGAACCATCCGGTATCAAAATGGATCACATCGCAGGGAATTTTGTTTTCCCGGAGCTTTTTCGTCACATTCCTCCCGTCTTCTTCTGAAAAATAGGTAATCCGGCTCATCCAGAAACCAAAGGACCAGAGGGGCGGCATGGCTGCTTTGCCGGTAAGGTTGGTGTATTCGTCGAGAATTTCTTTGGGTGATCCCAGGAAGAAAAAAAGATCAAGGGTTTCGTCGCCAATCATCAGTTGCTGCACCCCGTTGAAATACTTACCGAAATCGCAGGAAACGGGTGTCGATGTGTGTAGGAACACTCCGTAACCATTGCTGCTCAGATAGAAAGGTATCGGTTTGTACATGGTTTCGTTTTGAATCCCATTGGCATCGTCGGTATAGAGAATGACTTTTTGCCCCCGTTTATTGAACTGGGTATACGATTCGCCTAAACCGAAAATTTTCTCATCGGGCGTGAGGCTGAACGCAGCCGAAAAGCTACGGGAATAATCGCTGGCTCTCCGGACAAAGCTGAAGGGCAAGACCGGGGTATAGGTTTTACCGGCATTGTCGCTGTTGTGGTTGGTACTCGTGAGCAGTTTCCCCTGTGCATCATAAATCTGCACTTTCCAGGGATCTTCCATAACGACAACACTGCCACCGGCTGAAGAATATCGGTGCCCTCCTTCGATTTGTTGATAATTCCAGGCCTGACCAGAAGGAGCTTTCCCGCTCACCAGCATCAGCGATGGTTCATCTTCCGTAAAATCAGGACCGCTGTTCATACGGATTCGAAAAGTTCTCGGTGAGATGAAGTCAATTTCGAACGGCAGATTTGGGGCGCCTTCGTACTCAATGGAAGGAAATTCATTGGGACGAACCGGTGAAAGACTGGCCAGCATATTATTGAAAGCCATTCGTGTTGAATACTCATAACGCCGGTACTCCACTTTCCCCGAAGCGTCCGAAGGGTTGAACGAAGCCAGCTTATCGGCCAGGTAGTAAGTGTTGGTAAAACTCCGAAAATCGGGACTGATGTCAACCGGTTCGTTGTTGGTTCCCATCTGCTGTACCTGGGCTGACAGGAAAAATGGAACCAGGCCTAAGAAGGTAAGCAGGCCCAAAAGTTTTTTCTTCATTGTGTTTATTATTAATGTTAAAATATTTTCTTCGTACGTGTTATTGGGCTAAAACCCGGTTTTTTCTTAGATTCTACAAGTCCCCGACTTAAAAGTCGGGGCTATTCAATCCCGTCTATTCAATCGGGACTAAACAATCCCAACAACTCAAACCCGACGGCTCAAACCCGGCAAGTCAAACCCGGCAAGTCAAACCCGGCAAGTCAAACCGGGTAACTCTAACCGGGCAATTCAACCAGGCAATTCAGACCGGGCAAGGATTGTTTATTCCACAAAGCCGGCCAAGGCATAAACCAGGGCTGCCTGCCAGTTGATGGCCACTTCGTTGGTCGAGAAGCTTCCCTGTTCGTCTTTCCAGTCGGTGGCTTTTTGCCCGCCACCGACAATATATCCCGGCCAGGGCGCTTCGATATCGTCGGCGCCCGAACGTCGATCGTGGGGGTTCATGGGGGGTTGATGGCCCAGGCCCGTCACAAAGGAACGGCCGTACTGATTCCGTCCAAATACATTGTTAAGTGCATCGAGCGAAACCGAAATATAGTTGGCTTTTGGCTCGAGGCGATTGGCTACCTGCAGATTTAAAACCTGACGTACAACCGTTCCGTTGCAACCCCAGTAATAACGCTCGCCCAAAGGCCGACCGTAGATATCCTTCTTTGCTTTACCGACAATTTGGTTGGCAACCGAAAGTGTTTGTTCTTTCAATTCGCCGTACAATTTTTGATTTTTACCTTCCCGTTTCGATAACAGGTATGCAAACACAGCCATGTTCCGTACGTTTGGCCAGTCCCAGTTTTCATCGACCTTTTCGTCCATTTCCGAAATTCGTTTTTCAAAATCGGAAAGAAAGGCCGGGTCGCCGGTGGTTTCCCAAAGCTCAACGGCAGCCCACAAACGGTCGTCGGCATCGTGCGAATGGTACCCTCCTGTACGGAAAGGCTGGGTAAACCGTTTCGGATCGGGATTCTCCTTTAAAAAACGGTAACTATGAAGGGCGGCATCGAGGCATTTTTGCGCATAGGTGGCATCGTAGGGTTTGAAATAACGGGCTGCCTGGGCCATCATAGCGGTAAAGCTGGCCGTAGCGGCTGAACTCCATTCGGTAAAATAGCGCTTTTCGGTATCGTCTTCGGGCATGATAAAACCGGCAAAGGCTGTTCGGGTCAGTTTGTGCGATATACGCCCCGATCCGTCGGGATAGGCCATCTTCAGAAGCCAGTCGGTTTCCCATTTCAGCTCTTTGAGATAATCGGGGTAACCCGGGGCTGTTTCCGGCAGGCCAAAATCGAAATCCTTAAGTTGATCGTTGAAATGCTCCCAGGCCATAAACATCATACCCACGGTAATCCCGGCATTCACGACATATTTTCCATGGTCGCCGGCATCGTGCCAGCCTCCTGTACCATCGCGCTGCTGTCCGGGAATCCCGATTGAGTCGAGCCAACCGTCTTCCATGTGGCAGGCATCGTGTGCATAGCGAATGCCGTTGTGCACCCCCTCAACGGCCGTTCCGCAACGCCAGAGATAGAATGCCCGCATCGAGGTGTAAAGTGCCGGTTTATATACATCGGGAGAAATGGAAAAAACAGGCGACCGGAGGGTGTCGTTGATTTGAAGATAGTAGATGCCTCTTTCCTTGAGCGGGGAGAAATCGGCATATTGAACGGTTTGCTGTACATCATCCTGAAAAACAGGAGCGGATAATTTCCCCGTCAGAACAGTCTGACCGTTTTCGGCATCCACTACCGAAAAATCCTCAAAACCGGAAAGGACGCTGGCGATTTTGGGCTGATCGGGCAAATAACCCAATGCGTTCAAACTGAAAATATTCGATGCTTTTACGGAAAAACCGACAACCTGAAAAAACAGGATACCGATAAACAGAATGTTTCTTTTAAAATTCATAAAGTTAAAAAGTATCGGGTTAAAAATAGAAGGATAATCAGAAAAGGGGCTTCCCATTTTCACTATAAACCACCTCTAATTTGTCAATAGTGAAGGACGAAGCCCCCATATTCATTTCACTTTACGGGTGTTAAACGGAGCATCAACACATCGTGCCCGGCAACCATCGCATTCAAAGCCTTTTGTGTGTCGCCCAAATCGTTATGAGCCCAGACATCGCGAACCGAATAGCGGATCCGGTCAAAGTCGGTCGATCGTTTAGCCAAGTCGTCGACTACTTTTTCTGCCGTCCAGTTAAAGGATAGATTCCGGGGTGTGGTGGCCCGGTTAAGGAAGCATAGTGCCCATTCATTGTTCGAAAGGGGTTTGAACCAGGTGTCGACACTGTCGGCTACGGCATATTTAAAACCCTGAATTCCGAGCGGATCCTGGTCGATGGCGATGGCTTCGCCATTGGTAAGGATTTCCCGAACCTCCGGGGTCATATTGCGGATATCGTTCCCGGCAATAAGCGGAGCCGCCAGCATGCACCACATCGAGAAGTGAGCGCGATCCTCGTTCACGCTCATTCCATTCCCCACCTCCATCATGTCGGGGTCGTTCCAGTGACCGGGTCCTGCCGATTTCCGGATAAGGTCGTTATCGCGGAGATCGAGAATCTGTACCACGCCCCATTGGTTCCATGTTCCGTGGTCGATTACACAATCGAAGCAGTGATAAATATCGCCGGTGGTCCGCCACAAGTGGCCGATTTCGGGCCCCCAGGCCCAGGGTTCGTCGTTGCCCCATTCGCAAATGCTCAGCACAATGGGACGCCCTGCGGCATACAGGGCATCGCGCATAGTGAGGTAAGCGCCCTCAGCTTTTAGCCCGTCGGTATAACACCAGTCGTACTTAAGGTAATCGATCCCCCATTCTGCATATTTCATCGCATCCTGGTATTCGTGGCCGCGGCTCCCGGGCTTTCCGCCACAGGTTTTCCAGCCGGCGTCGGAATAGATTCCCAATTTCAAACCTTTGGAATGAATATAGTCGGCCAATGCTTTCATCCCCGACGGGAAATGCTCGGGATTGGGTTGTATAAAACCCAGGCTGTCCCGTTCTCCATGCCAGCAATCGTCGATATTGATGTACACGTAGCCGGCATCTTTCATGCCCGAACGGACCATGGCATCGGCTGCTTCTTTGATTAGGTTCTCGCTTACATCGCACGCAAAGTAATTCCAGCTGTTCCAACCCATCGGGGGGGTTTCGGCCAGTCCCGGAAACTTTTGGCCGAAACTGCTCAGGCTATATACCAGCAGGGCCAAGGTTGTTAAAAGTGTTTTCTGTGTCATTGTATAGGTAGTTTAGTAGATCCAGTCATCGGTTCGGAAAGGTTCGGCCGGAAGTCCTTCGGTATTGTACAGATTCACGTTGCCGGGATTATCGGCCCACAGGAAGCGGATCGATTCGATTTTTTTCACCCCGGGGCACCATACTTTTACGGAACCATCGCCTTCCAATCGGGCAAGGGCTTTGCGAAAAACTTTATCGGGACCGGCCAGGGTGAAGCCTGCAACCGTTGCCCCCCCATCGGAAGTCCGAAGCGATGAACCCGATGCATCGAAATAAATCCGCGCCTGGTTTCCTTCGGTTTCAAAACGGGCAAAACGGGGTCCGTTGGCCACAAGATCCTTTCCGTAATCAGCCTTCAGGGCTTTCAAGGCCAGTCGCCGACCCACCTCCTTTTTGTTTCGTGGATGGATATCACCGGCCTCGCCAATATCGATAATGCAGGCCATTTCCACTCCGGGCAGAAGTGTTGCTTTCATCTGTGTTTCACGCAAATATGGCCAAACCTGATCAACAGGTGTGGGGGTAACATCCCGGAAATTGGCTAGTTGTACCTGGTAAAAAGAGAAATCGCCTACGCTCCAGTTTGCCCGCCAGTCGGTAATCATCCGTTTGATCTGCATTTCATAACGGAGGGCTTGCTTGAGATAATCGGCATTGGATTCACCCTGGTACCAGATGGCACCTTTTATGGCGTAGTTCAACAGGGGATGGATCATCCCGTTAAACAACAAGGTTGGATACTGGTTCGGTTGCAAGCCGGTGGCACCCGGGTTGGTAGGGCTTAAGGGCACCGGAAGAGAGTCTTGCACCATTTTCCAATCCGCTAAAAGACGGACCGTTTGCTTGCCGTCGCCCAGGTTCAGATCCGAAAGCTCACCATGAAAGCCGCCTCCGCCAACATAATCCTCAACACGAATTACCAGCGTGTTTTCTCCGGAAACCAGCACTCCGGGGGGAACCGGATACGTACGGTTCACATTGTATAAATTGTAGGTTTCGCCAATTCGTTTTCCGTTGATCCAAACCACATCGCTGTCGTCGATTTTGGCCAGGGACAAAACGGCCCGATCCGTCTGAAAATCCGCAGGAAGGTTGATCTTTTTCCGTAGCCATGCAATACCGTCGAACACTTCCCAGCCTTCAAACACTTCCCAAAGAGAAGCAACCGGCATGACCGTCCAGCCCGAATCGTCGAAAGCAGGATCGATATAGGGATGGGTGTAGCCGGGTTGTTGCACCTCGTCGAGTACGGCTTTGTAATCGTTGTATATTTTCTTTTGTTTTTCGATCTCCTTTTCTGCATCATAATCCTTCAGACCGCTCATCCATTGCTGAATAATTTCATCGTCGGCCATGGCTTCTTTGCTCGTCCAGGTTTCGACAATGGTTCCGCCCCAGTTGGAGCTGATCAGCCCAATCGGAATACCTGTTTCCTGATGGATCATTTTTCCAAAATAGTAAGCTATTGCTGAAAAAGCAGGGGCTGTTTCGGGCGAACAAAGCTTCCATTCGGCAGGAGGGACCTCATCGACCGGGAGTGCCTGGGCATTGTTCTCAACCTGAAACAGGCGGATAGAGGGGAAATCGGCAGCAGAAATCTCATTTTCAGCATCCAGGGTATTCACCAGGGGCCATTCCATGTTCGATTGCCCCGAACAAAGCCAGACATCGCCCACGAGAATGTTTTCCAGAAGAATTTCCTTTTTGCCTTTTATCCGCATCTCGAAAGGCCCTCCGGCATCTCCTGTGCGGATCATAACCTTCCAGTTCCCATTTTCGCCGGCTTTGGTGGTGTATTCGGCATCGCGGAATTGAACCGTCACTTTCCGACCGGCAGAAGCCTTCCCCCAAATGGCTGTTTCGCCATCACGTTGCAAGACCATATTCGAAGTCAGAAGATTGGAAAGCCTGATCTCTTCAGTTGAAGAACAGGAGACAAGGACTCCGGTAATAACCAGAATCAGATACAGCATTTTTAACATTCGTTTCATTTTGATTATATTCGTTCGATTTTGAAAACAAAAATGATAAAAAAGAATCGGGTTTGCCAGTACTTTTTTTTCGAAGGCATACCGAATAGAGGGGCAAATCGTACAAAGTGAAAAGATCCGGTGTCTTTTCTTCTGCAAAATCTGTCCTTCTGTAACGGGGCGTTGTGTACAACAGGAAAAAATTGCTTTTACACATGGTCCCATTGTTTTCGGACCTTTTCCAAACGTTTTCTTTGAGAATCGCCCGTACATTCCGGTATTCTTTTCAACAGGAGGCCGGAAAAAATTTCCCGGTTCGCTTTCGTTGCCGAAACCACAGCTTTTTCAGCATACTGGGGCAATTGTTTGATGGGGCATTTCCATAGTTGTTCAATCAACAGGGGCTCAACCTTGTCGGTGTAAGCAGGAAAGGTGTTCAGACGCGACAGAATTTCCACGCCTGCATCGATGGTGATGACCGAGCCATTTTGCATTGTTTCGCTGATCAGATCAAGGGCATCAAACAGTTCCTTGTGCTTCAGATCGGCAAGAGTTGAGAGGGCAATCATAGTACCCCAGACCATCCGGTTGTTCTTGCTTTTCAGCAAGTCCAAAAATACGGCCACGTGTTCGGCAAGCAATTCCGGCTTTCGATAAGCCGTTTCGTAAAGCGTTTTGATGCAGTCGCTCTGAATGTTTCTGTCCTTATTCGAAAGGTTTTCAACCAGTTCTTTAATGGCTTCCCGGTTGTCGGAATCGGCAATTTTGCAAGCCAGGGCAATATTGGCTTCATTGC
>DAIMEA010000171.1:0-8032 GCA_036725585.1 Prolixibacteraceae bacterium
TTCAAAAAAATCCTGTTTGAATCACCGTACTAAAAGGGACAAGTCAGGAAAAATTAAAAAATCGTTGGGATTAAGCTTTCCGTTTTCTGAAAATGGGTGAAAAGAAAGATTGGATTTTGGCTTCCGTTTGGTCATCAGCGATTGGGATCGACTGCAATGTCGTTCCTCTCCCGGTTTCTCCGTTTTGAAGGTTAACGGCAGGAATGAAGAATGCCCAGGGTTAAGCCTTTAATTTCGGCCAGGTTTTTCATCCGTCCGTACAAACTGTATCCCGGGTAGTTTTCTTTCCCGATTTCGTCGAGCATCTGATGTCCATGGTCGGGTCGCACCGGAAAGCGACAGGGTTTGCCGCTTTCTTTTTCCCGGCGGAAGCCTTCCTCTGCCAGGGCTTTCACTACCCCGATCATATCGACATCCCCGTCGAAAAAGGTTTCCTCCTGAAAATTCAAATGCCGGTCGCGCACCACATTCCGAAGATGAACAAAATGGATGAATGGTGCAATAGTTTTCGCAATTTGTGTTAAATCATTGAAGTGTCCCACACCAAGCGATCCGGTGCACAAGGTAATCCCGTTGGATGGCGAATCGATCATACGGACAATATCGAGCAAATCGTCGAGGTTGCTGACAATGCGTGGCAGGCCCAACAAGTTCCATGGAGGATCGTCGGGATGTATGGCCATTTTTACCCCGCAGTGTTCGGCAACAGGAACAATCTGTTTCAAAAAATAGCGAAGATGTTCTTTTAGCCGGGCACGGTCAATTCCCTGGTAAAGATCGAGATGCTGCTGAAATTCTTCCAGTGTATAGGTTTGCATCGATCCGGGGAGGCCATACAGGATGGTATCTTTCAGGATGCGGATCCCTTCTTCGTCGAGGTTCCGGTAATAGTCCCGGGCCTTTTCAACAACATCCGGGGTATAATCGGTTTCGGCGCCCTTCCTTTTTAAAAGGAACAAATCGAAGGCGGCAAACACAAAGAGTTGAAAGCCTGAAGTCTGGCTCCCATCGCGAAAAACAACCGTAAGGTTCGTGCGCGACCAGTCGAGCACGGGCATAAAATTGTAGCATATGGTCGTTATCCCGCATTCCGCGAGATTTTGAACCGATTTCTGATAATTTTCGATGTGCTGATGATAATCGCCTGTTTGCCGTTTGATGTCCTCGCTTACGGGCAGGCTTTCGACCACAGTCCAGCTCAGACCGGCATCTTCGATCATCCGTTTCCGCTCTTCAATGGCTGTTTTGCTCCACACTTCCCCAACCGGTATCTGGTGCAAGGCCGACACGATGGCCTGGGCGCCTGCCTGGCGGATCTGGGGCAGGGTAATGCGCTCATTGGGTCCAAACCAGCGCCACGAATAAATAAAATCCATACAGTCTCTTTTACGGTTTTCTTTTTTCTGACAGGGCGATCGGGAGATCCCGGCTCTCCGGACTGCATTCCCTGATCAAAACATTTAAACTCCGCTGTAGGTACTGAATCCGCCATCGATGGGCAGGACGATACCTGTAACAAACGAAGCAGCCTCACTAACCAGGAAAAGGATGGCGCCCACCAGTTCCCGGGCCTCTCCAAAGCGACCCATTGGGGTTTTATTAATCACTTGCTGGCCTCGGGCTGTGAGCGACCCGTCGGGTTTCAGCAGTAAATCGCGATTTTGGTTTCCGATAAAAAAACCCGGGGCAATGGCGTTTACCCGGATCGATCCGTTGAATTTCATGGCCAGTTCCATCGCCATCCAGGCTGTAAAGTTCGACACGGCGGCTTTGGCGGCAGAATAGCCCACGACCCGGGTAATCGACTGAAAGGCGGCCATGGACGAGAAGTTGATGATGTTTCCGGATTTTTGTTTTGCCATTACCTCGCCAAAAACCATCGAAGGCATAACGGTACCGTTGTAATTCAGCGTAGTCACCTTGTTCATATCGGTTATATCCAGATCGAAAACGGTTTTGTCAGGAGCGATGGTAGCGCCGGGCATGTTGCCCCCGGCTGCATTAAGCAGAATGTCGATTCTCCCGTATTCCGTCAGAATGATGTCGCGGGTTGCTTTTAATGCGTCCATATCGAGCACATTGGTTTTCAATCCCGTTGCTATCCCGCCCATTTCAACAATTCTTTGCGCCGCCGCTTTTGCTGCTTCTTCGTTGATGTCGAGAAAAACAATCCGCACACCGGTTTTTGACAAACCCGCTCCAATTTCGGAAGCCAAAACACCCCCTCCCCCGGTAATTACGGCAACCTTGCCGTCGAGTTGGAATAATTGATCCAGATAGCTCATATTTAATTACATTTTATTCAATTCATCTATTTTCAATTCCGGGGACATAATGGAAGTTTAATTCGTAATAATAGCGAAGGGTTTGATCGGGCTTTTCGTATTTCGGGGGAATGGGTCGCTGCGAAAATTGCTGAAAATAAAGCAGACAGGCATTTCTCCACCAAACCGCTTCCGTGGCCTGGATGTTGAGTAACTGGCTAACCTGTATAAATCGCTCTTCATCAATCAATCCCCTGATTTCTTTCCATTGTTCGCCCATAAGGCGGGCTTTTTCGGCTCCGGAATAGTAGCGGTGGCAGAGTTCGTCCCAAAGGGTATTGCCGTTTTTCAGGCGAAAATCCCAGGGTACATGGTGAAACCAAAGCAGGAATTCTTCGGGACAGGTTTCGATGTTGTTGAACCGGTCCCGCACAGGTGCAGCATACTGATCGACGGCTTTGCTGCCCGACGAAGAACGGTTAAAACCAATGCCGGCAGAATCGGCCCGGTGGTAATACAGGGAAGTCCAGTCGGGGCGTCCGCCCGTGACCCAGGGGCCGGGGCCCCAGTGATGGTTCCGTGCCATGATGTGGTGCAGTCCAAGAGGCGTCATGTAGTTCACCATCGTTTCGCGCGATTGAAGCATCATGGGCTTTACGATGGCCCGGAAAGTTTCGTCGTTGGTAAAAGTCTGCCGGATCCACTCTTCGGCAATCTCCTCCGATGAAAGAGCGGGATTCCATGCCAACCGGCCGTAGGCATACCAGTTGGCCTGGGCAAAAGGATGCCCTGTCCAGTTTATGTCGGTACCGATGTTCGAAACACCCGCCATGCCGGAAACAGCATGGCCGTCGAGACTCCCGTCGATTACCCGTGCCACGGTCGATCCTTCACCTTTTGTATGTGTATCGGCGTCGAGACATTCTTTAAACAGAGGGGCCAGATAGACCAAATGGGTGGCACAACCGGTATATTCCTGGGTGATTTGGAATTCCATCATCAGGGGCGTTTGGGGCATGGCCCCGAACATGGGATGGAAGGGTTCGCGGGGCTGAAAATCGATCGCCCCGTTTTTTACCTGTACAAAAACATTGTCGAGAAATTGCCCGTCGAGGGGTTTAAATTCGTTGTAGGCCTGCTTGGCCCGGTCATCGGGTACCTGGTGGTCGTATACAAAAGCCCGCCACATAACCACGCCCCCGAACGGCGCCACGGCACGGGCCAGCATATTGGCTCCCTCGGCATGGTTCCGCTTGTAATTTTGGGGACCCGGTTGTCCTTCGGAGTTGGCTTTCACCAAAAAACCGCCAAAGTCGGGGATCAGCGCATAAATCTCTTTTGCCTTTTCCTCCCACCATTGAATGACATCGGGATGGAGCGGATCGGCTGTTCCCAGACCACCTGTTTCAACCGGGGCACTGAAACGGGCGGTCAGATAAACCCGAACTCCGTATGGGCGAAAAACATCAGCCAGTCCACGGAGCTTTTCCAGATAGGGCCGTGTAAGAATCAATGCATTGGCATTCACATTGCTAACCACCGCTCCGTTCACGCCCACCGAGGCATTGGCCCGGGCATAATCGATGTAACGCTGGTCGATGTAATCGGGCAGTTTGTGCCAGTCCCAGATGGAAAAACCGGCATAGCCCCGTTCTACTGTCCGGTCAAGGTTATCCCAATGGTTCAGTAAACGATGGGTCATGGCAGGTTGCTCTTCAATCTTCAAACCATCGAGCGTTTGGTGGGTCTGGATCAAACGAAGGAAATGAAAAGTTCCGTAAAGCGCCCCAACATCGGTTTGGGCCGCTACAACAATTCGCTTTTCCACGGGGATATTATAAATCAAATAGCCTTCCTTTCCAAGTTGTTCCACTTTTTGCTGCAAAGCAAATTTCCTGAGTTCTTCGGGATGCGACTGCGTACAAACCGTTAACCCTCGAACCGTTCCTGCCTGCGTACCGATGGTATATGCATGGCCCAGCAAACCCGACAAACCGGTTTCCAGTTCCCGGGAAATAGCATGAATTGTGGGAGACTCGCCCAGTACAACAACCTCCTGAAGGACCTCCCGATACCGATCGCGAAGCGAATCCTTTTCTACAAGAGGGTAACGCAGCCATAGATCATAACCGTTTTCGGCCAAAGTAGCCAAAGGAAAGTAACACAACAGTAGAAAAAAATAAATCAGGGTCTTCATACAATTATTTAAAAGGTTCATACTTGCCCCCACAACGAGAGACCAAAATTTGTACAAACATAATGAAAATGGAGTACCCACCACAGATGGCAAAGATAGACAAATGATTCGGTTTACGCAATCGGTTGCATAATTTTAATTTCCCATGATGATTCCAACGGGCGTTGTTCCGTTCGATACAAAATTCTGCCGCTGAACCGGCCGGGTAGATCGAACGGTTTTCACGCACGCGTGCCCTTACACATAGCGGAGGCCTCTTTGAAACATACCGGAAACAATATGATCCTTGAAAGGTATAAAAACCTAGGTCACCGCTACGCGGCTTTAAGTTTTCTATGATGCCGATGTGCTACAAATAGGTTACCGCTACGCGGCTTTTTGCTTTTGGTCATTCGATAGGGCTACCCATAGGTCGCAGCGGTAGAATGTTTCTGTGGTTCCCCTTTGCTACCAATCGATTTTCGCCAGGCGGATTAATCGCAAAATTATTTCGCACGTATCCCAAGCCGCATCGCGGCAACCTCTTTTTAGTACGCCGGAAACAACACGACACCTAAGCCGCGTAGCGGAGACCTCTTTGTAGCACACCGGAAACAACACGACACCTAAGCCGCGTAGCGGAGACCTATGACTTTTTTCAACCGGACGATAACTTGAACATACAGGATCTGTCAAAGCAAAAATCGGGAAACCATGGGATCATGTCCCTTTTGTTTTGTTCCAGGATAAAGATTACAACGCGCTGTCGTTCCGTTCGATACAAGATTCTTCCGCTGAACAGGCCGGGTGGATCGAACGGTTTTCCCGTGCGCGTTCCTTTACCCCGGGTGGAATGCAGGATGGTAGAAAAAGGAGATGTGTCTTTTTACGCAGTGAGGGTAGCAGGAACGACATTTATTTCCAAACACCGGCAACAGGGGCGCCGCAAAAGGCACATTTTCAATGTTTATATGTTGGTCGACAATGCGATAGCCCTGGCGTTCGACGACTTTCGCCCGGCACGAAGGACAAAATGTATCGTCGGCATCCAGCCCGGGTACATTGCCCACGTATACATAATGCAAGCCTTCATTTTTTGCTATCGTTCGGGCTTCGTTGAGGATGTTGACCGGAGTGGGCGGAAGTTGGGTCAATTTGTACGAGGGAGTAAAACGGCTGAAATGAAGAGGCGTGTCGGCAAAGCCATTTTTCAGCAGCCATCCGCACATCCGCTTGATCATGTCCGGGTCGTCGGTCCATGATGGAACCACCAGGTTGGTGATTTCGAGCCATACCCCCTCTTTTTTCATCGTCAACAGGGTGTCGAGTACCGGTTGCAGCTTCCCTCCATTCAGCCGGAGGTAGATATCATCGCTGAACGATTTCAGGTCGACATTGGCGGCATCGATCACCCGGCAAAGCTTTTTCAAAGGCTCCGGGTTGATGTACCCGGCGGTAACCAGAATGTTTTTGATTCCCTTTTGCCGCGCCAGAACGGAAGAGTCGTAGGTGTATTCGTAAAAAGTGAGGGGTTCGGAATAGGTGTAGGCAATCGATTCGCATTGTTCCCGGAGGCAGGTTTCGACCAGGGGGCCGGGGAGCAGATCGTAGTTCCGGGTTTCGTCGGGGCTCTTCTGCGAAATGGTCCAGTTCTGGCAATTCAGGCAGGCCAGATTGCATCCGGCTGTTGCAATCGAGAGGGCGCGGCTCCCCGGCAGGAAATGGAGCAGGGGCTTCTTTTCCACAGGATCGATGTGCACGGCACAGGGATTTCCGTATGCTACGGAATATAACTTCCCGTCGCGGTTCACCCGGTTCCGGCAATCGCCGCTTTCTCCTTCTTTCAGGTCGCACTCGTTGGGACAAAGCAAACATCGTACCCCCCTGGGTGTCGAGGCATAAAACTGCGCCTCCCGGGTCCACTTGCTCCCCACGCGGGGAGGAAGCGCCGAAGCAGCCAGGGAAACGGGACGAAACAAGCAGGCAGCGCCTACCCCCCAGAAACTTGTTTTCAAGAATTGCCGTTTATCCATGGTCGAAATTTTTTGGGTTTTGCCCAACACCGTCCAACAAAAGTAACAAACATTCCCTTACCCCCTCCGGACAAAAAGAGCCAACGTGCCACTGAAAACATTCAGAACAGTAAGCGCCAGGGCGGTGCAGAACAGACCCAGCACAGGCAGCAGGAAAAGAGCGCACAGGTAAGCACCAAAGGCCGAACCGATCAGGTCGGCGCTATAATGGATGCCCGAAATTTCGGAAAAGGATAAATTTCTCAACCGGGAGGCCAGTTGAAATTCCAGACCGATTGCATAGGACAGAAAGAAAACCGGGATCATCAGCATAACCTGGGCGCCAATTGAAAACCCGCCCATTTTCCCAATGAAGTTCAGGAAGAAGGGAAGCAACAACGAAAGGGCGGCCAGAGAGTATTGAATCAGCGAGAAATGTTTCATCCGAACCTCGCCTCCCCGGCTCCAGGTGCTATGGCTTCCCAGTGCCAGTCCGCCCATAAACAGGGCAAAAAACAAGGCAGATGCTCCGTAAAGACCCCCGAAAAAAACCTGCCAGGCAAACATCAGGGCCACTTCGAGCGATGCAGCCGTAAAACCCCCGACATATACGCCCAGGGTAACGGGTTTCATCCGGAGCATCAGGAACAGAAAAAGAACGACCGGCAGAAGAATCCATGCGATATATCCGGCATCCATAAAATCGAACCAATGACTGATTGCTTTGGAAAAGAGATAGGGATGGGCGTCGGAGTTAACCCGTACTTTGGGATCAAACTGGGCTGTTTGTTCCTTCCCTCTCCGTTCCATAAGTTCATCGTCGATATACCCGGCGTGGACATAAGCTGTTTCGATTCCTTTTTCTGCAAGCAACGAGGTGATTCCGGAAGGCAGGGGCCGGTCGGAAGCCAGGAAATAATCTCTGCCGCCCGGGAGTAAACGCCGGTACGAAAATTGGAGGCCCAGGGTTTTCCAGAGCGAAGCCCGGGCATCGAGCGCCTGTTGCCCCGGGTAATTCAAAGTCGACGGCAGGCTCGTACATACAATGCTCCCCTCACGGCAATGCTCCTTAATTAGTTGGAAAAATTCACGGGTGTAAAAGCGGTTTATTCCCAGGGATGAAGGCGGTGGAAGATGAATCAGGATCACATCGTAGCGGGTATGGTCTCTTTTCAGGAAGGTTCGGATATCGGCCTTGACAAAGCTTACCCGGCTCCCTTCCGAATGGGTTCGTTCCTTCCAGAGCCGGTAGGTTTCGGGATTGTTTTCCAGATAGGTAATTTTTTCAACCGGATATTTTTCGATTTCGGCAAGCATCCCCGATATTCCCCCGGAAAGGAGCAACACTTGTTTCGGGTTTTCGTGCAGCGCCATCGGGAAATGAACGGCTTCCTCGCTGTCGGTCCGATTTTCGGTATAAAATTGAAGGCTGTTGTTTTCGTAAAAATTCAACTGCCCGGCCTGGCGGGTTACAACCAGGTTCCCATAGCGTGTGCTTTGGTTTTCGAGGATTTCCTGGTTGGGGAAAAACCATCGTTTGATGCGTCGGTCGGGATGGAGAAAAAAAACCAGCACCGGGA
>DAIMEA010000172.1:0-7963 GCA_036725585.1 Prolixibacteraceae bacterium
TTATTAAACACATACAACCGCACTAATTTAAGAGGGGACAAGTCGGGAAAAATAAAGAACGTTCATAGTTAACTGTTAACCAAAACTGCCGCCCTTTGGGGTTGCCCTAAGGGTTGCCTTCCTGCCAGAGGGGGCAATATCTCGAAATGGGGGTTAGTTTGCTCGGAATAGACATTCACAGCCACAAATATTGCCGAGTCTCTCAAAAAGTCAACCGAACGACAAAGTAGAGCATTCGGTAAAACTTGTTTTTGTTTTCATTCTCCCATAGCCGTATTGCTCACAAACGCAATTTTCTTCCCGTCGGGCGACCAGTTGAATACGTTCATGGAGCCCTGGCCCCCGTAGAGGTAGGCCACAACCCGGATAGCTCCCCCGTTTGCCGGCATGGTGCGGATGTACACCTGTTTGTAGAAAGGATGATCGCCGGAGGGCACGTCGGGTGAATAGGAGAGGAAGACCAGCGTCTGGCCGTCGGGCGACACATGCGGGAACCAGTCGTTGAACGCGTCGAAGGTTAGTTGCTCCTGTTCGCTTCCATCGGGCTTCATCCGCCAGATCTGCATGGTGCCGGTCCGGTTCGAATTGAAATAGATAAACTGCCCGTCGGGCGCATATTCCGAACCGTCGTCGAGGCCGGGGGCATCGGTCAGGCGCACTTCTTCGCCCGAACGAAGCGAAATACGGTAAATGTCGAGGTGTTCGGCCTGGTTTCGCCCGGCCGTGTACACCAAGTATTCGCCATCGGGCGAGAACCCGTGCAGGTAGGAGGGGGCTTCGGCCGTGATGCGCCGGGGCGTTCCCCCTTCGGACGGTACAACATAAACCAGCGACGACCCCCCCCGGATCTTCCGTGTGGTCGCTGATGCCCTGCCATTGCCCGTCGAACGAAAGCACGTGGTCGTTGTTGTTGTTCACCGCGAAACCCGTGTTAATGACTTTCACGGCCCCGGTTTCCAGTTCGTATTCGTACAATTTTCCGTCTTCGTTGTACACCAGTCGTTTCCCGTCGGGCGACCAGTTCGGGGCCTGCAGGGACCGGAGCCCGCTAAACAGGATCTCGCGCTTTCCTGTTTCCAGGGTCAGAATTTCGATGTGGCTGCCAATGTAATCCCGGTAGGGGGTAAAATTAGCGGGGGCAGGAATGATCAGCCGTACATTATCGAAAACGGCTTCTTCGCGCACATCGGCTTCGTGCGAGCAGATGAAGAGGCCTACATGGGCTTTCTTTTTCAGGATCAGGCTGTCGATTTCAACACGGATAAAAGATTCTCCTTCCACAGCTGTTGCGAGGATGAAGCGGTTTCCTTTCCGTTCGAGCTGGATCACGTTGGGCGTCAGCGATGGGGCCTTGATTTCCTCGGTATCGCCACCGGCGTTTCGGCGGAACTGCAGCGAAGTAAGCCCGTCGCCATGGACAACCCCGTTCACGTGGGCCGATTCGGCCGTCAGCGAATCGCGTACCATGATCCCGATTTTCCGGTGGGCATTCACCCCTTCGCCGATAAAGCGGACCCGGGCCTGGAGCAGGAAATCGCCTTCGACGGGCAGCGACAGAAAGTGAAATTCGTCGCGGCCGAACCACATGTTTTCCCCGGCCCCGCGAAGGGTATACGAATCGCTGGCCGGATCATACGCCGACGATCCTTTTAGTTTTGGATTGCCTACATCGTTTTGTTGGGTGAAAATTCCCGGGGAAGGCTCCGGGGCACAGGAAGGATTCATGGTTAAAAGGGCTGAAAGGATGATTGCTAGGGTCAAAAGGCGCCCATAATTTTTCTTCATAATGGAACATTTTTTATAGCGTGATAGAATTAAAGTAAGGAGTTCCCGGAAGAGGGATGCGACCGGGTAGCGTAAGAAAGAAAAAGCTGTTCAAAAAAGGCGATCTGCCGGTCCCGTTTCTGTTGAAAATCATCGGGGCAGAAGCTTTCTTTGAACAGCTTTTATCCTTACATCTTCTTGTTGTTATTCCGTTTTCTTCGGCTTGTTGTCGCCGGCAATGCTACCGCGCATCTGGGTGTCGGCGTCGATGTTTTTGTATTTCATGTAATCCATGATGCCCAGATTTCCATTTCGGAAGGCTTCGGAAATGGCCAGGGGGATCTGCACTTCGGCCTCGATCACCTTGGCGCGGGCTTCCTGGGCTTTGGCCCTCATTTCCTGCTCGATGGCCACAGCCATGGCGCGGCGTTCCTCGGCCTTGGCCTGGGCAATGTTTTTATCGGCTTCGGCCTGGTCCATTTGCAGGTAGGCGCCAATGTTTTTCCCGATGTCGATGTCGGCGATATCGATCGAGAGGATTTCGAAAGCCGTACCGGCGTCGAGCCCTTTTTCCAGAACCACGCGGGAGATGGAGTCGGGGTTTTCGAGCACCGATTTATGCGATTGCGACGAGCCGATGGAGGAAACGATTCCTTCGCCCACGCGGGCCAGAACAGTTTCTTCGCCGGCACCCCCCACCAGTTGCTTGATGTTGGCGCGCACGGTGACCCGGGCTTTGCAAATCAGCTGGATCCCGTCCTTGGCAACGGCCGAAACGGGCGGTGTATTGATTACTTTCGGGTTTACCGACATGCGGACGGCCTCGAGCACATCGCGCCCGGCCAGGTCGATGGCGGTGGCCATTTTGAAGGTCAGGTCGATGTTGGCTTTATCGGCCGAAACCAGCGCGTGCACTACATTTTCGACATGTCCGCCGGCCAGGTAGTGGGCTTCCAGTTCGTCGCGCTTGATGAAACTCAGCCCGGCTTTGTGGGCTTCGATCATGGCGCGCGTGATGGTCCCCGGGGGGACTTTCCGGAAGCGCATCAGGAAGAGTTGCATCAGCGAAATCCGTACACCCGATACCAGGGCCGAAAACCAGATCCCGATCGGGACGAAATAGAGGAGGATGAAAAACAGGACAATAATCCCGATGATAATCAGGACAGATGATAATTGAATCATGATGTTATGGTTTTATAGGTTCAACATATACAGTGCTGTGTTCAATTTTAATGACCCGTACGGGCGTATGTTCGTCGATAAATGCGCCTGTTGAACGGGCTTCGAGGCTCACTCCGTTAATCCGGACCTTTCCGGCAGGCGCCAGCCGCCCGACGGTCGTTCCTTTGTCGCCAACATGAATGTGCTCTTCGTCCACCACGTTTACTTTGCCGTCGATGTCGGTATTGAGCATCATGGGTTTCACGGCTTTCCCCTTGAAAAGAAAGTACAGGAAAAGCGGCACAAAAATCACAACGGCCAGCAGGGTGACAAAGCCGGCCAGGGTGCCCCAGTATTTGAACGAATAGTAAACACTGGCCGCGAACGACAAGAAACAACCGATGCCGGCGATGGTGATCCCGGGGATCAGCATAAATTCAACCACCAGCAACAAAACTCCCAGGAGGAGGAGGAGGAGGACGACAATGATTTCCATATTTTTATTAGACTATAGATTTTAGATTTAAGACTTTAGACTTTAGATTTTAGACTTTAGACTTTACTCTGCTTCACTACCAATAACAGTTTTCGATCAGCGTGTCATTCCGATCCGCCAACTGGCGGATCGGAATGACACCTTTTTTCAACGGTCGTATCTATTCAAAAAAGGTAGAACGTTTCCGGTGCATCCTTCCGAACAGCTTTTGCCGCGTGCATGCACCCGGATCTTCACGGTGCTTTTTTACCCGATGGTTGCCCTGAGCTCCTTTTGGAGCAATGCTTTCCGCAAGGGATTCAGTTCCTGCCGGGTTCCTTTTTTAATTTCGCAACTGCCATGGTAATGGGCCAGCAAGGTACACTGGGTGGCTTGCTGGGTGGTATGATGGCATATTTCGACCAGGGCATCGATGACGTAATCGAAGGAATGGACATCGTCGTTCATAAGAATCAGGTTATATCCATCTTCGGTATCGTACAAATCCTTTTGCCCGGGTTGAATATGGGTCTTTTCTCTGGTCATTTTTTTTCGTTTTCCAATGCTTCTTTCAAAGATATTCTTTTTCCGTTTTTAAACGCAATAATGAAGGCATCTTTTACACTTTCTTGGCGGATTTGTTCCTGGAGTTTGAGCGCATCGCTGTACCGGCTTGTTTCACCGATGGTGTAACGCGTTATTCCCTGTTCGTCGGTAAAGTGGTCGATTTTCCGGATAACGGATAGTTTTGCGTACATGGATTTGACCGATTCGGGAGGTTCGCTGGTGAAGGCCCCGATTTGAATCCGAAAAACAGGGCCTTCGGGCACGAGCTCTGCCGGATCGGTCGTTATTTCTTCGTCTTGGGGCGCAGGGATGGTGTCGTCGGGGTTTAAAGGTTGTGTGCTTACATCGTCCGGAAAATCAGGAATTTCGTTTTGATTTTCGGCAGTTTCCGGGTGGGTGGAAGAAACCGGATGATCCGTTGGTTTGTTTTCTGCTTTTGCAGAAAGGAGGGGGGCATAGAGTTCTTTTTCCGCGTTCAGTATTCGAAAGTCTTCGGCAGAGGCTTTGTTCCAGTATTCCATTTCGAACTTCCGTGCCTTCAGGTAGTCCGTTTCGATGGCCGATTTCAGGGAGAGTTGTTTCTGTTCCCGTTCGATCACATCCCGGGAGATTTCTGTTTTAAAGGCTGCTGATTCCGTTTCGTCGTATATTTTTCGCAGCCGCCTTGTTTCTTCAAGGCTTTGTTCCATTTCCCGGTTGTTTTTCCATGCCTGTACAAAGTGCGCCCTGCCCTTAACGGTCCGGAACTGCTGAATTTTCTGGTAGTAAATTTCCGTTGTCAGTACGAAATGGAAGAAGGTATCCTGCAAACTGTGCAGGATTTCTTCGTCTGTGTTTTCTGTTTCGCTTGTTTCTTCCTGATTTTCGACCCCGGTGGGCAGACGATCCGCAATCAGGGTGTCGGGTGGCGTGATTCGGGGATCGGGCTGTGTCTTTTCGCCGGAAAGAGAAGGAGCCGTGGCTTGTGTTGATTCGGATGGGAGAGCCTGTTTCTCCGGGACAGGCGTGTCCGGGGCAGCCGTTCCCGCATCCCAATCGGCAGCAAAGGGATTGATCCGTTCATCGCAGAGTTTCCTTATTTTTCGGAGTTTCACGGCTCGTTGATCCTTTTTTTTCGACAGTTCACCAAATTGCCCGTAATAGATCATTGCCGTTTCGAAGTCGTTGCGGGCATGATAATTTTTCCCGATGTAAAAGAGCACATCCATGGGAACATCCTCAAGGGCAACACTGAGCAATATTTTCCGGGTTTCATCTTCAAACCGTCCGGTTTCGGTCAGACAGATCCCGTAATAATACCCAAACATCGGATCGTTTGGGTACAAACGGTAAAATTCATGATAAAGGGGGAGCGCCTGGACGAATTGTTTCTTTTTGAAAAAGCGTGCAGCATCTTCCTGGGTGCCGAAGGAATGAGCCAAAAACGGCACAGCAAGCAAAACAAAAAACAGCAAAAGCTTGTTTCCATAATGTTTGATTATCCGGCTCAACGATTTGGGTCTGTTCATAAATTTTGTTTACCTTTTATCGGTTCAAACGAGTAACTAAAAATAGGTATAGTCAATTTAATATCCAATAATAAACAACGCTATGGCAGAATTAACGAAAGGAGATTTAGCCCCGGTATTCCGGGGGAAAAATCAGGAAGGGAAAGAAATTTCCCTGGAAGCATTCAGGGGAAAGAAAGTAATTTTATACTTTTACCCCAAAGATAACACACCCGGATGTACCGCCGAAGCCTGTAATCTGAACGACAACTATGCGATGTGGCTCAGTAAAGGGTACGAGGTCGTCGGAGTTAGTCCCGACAGTGAAGCTTCGCATAAAAAGTTTGCCGAAAAATTTGGACTGGGATTTAACCTGATTGCCGACACGGAGCATCAAATACTGGAAGCCTACGGAGCCTGGGGCGAAAAATCGATGTATGGGAAAAAGTATATGGGCGTGTTGCGAAAAACGTTCGTCATTGACGAAACCGGCACCATCGAAGCCGTTTTCGAAAAAGTCGATACGAAAAAGCATACGGAGCAAATCCTTAGTACAATTCAATAAATATGAGTGACGAAAAATCAAAAATCACCAGTGAAAAATTAAAAGCCCTCCAACTAACCATGGACAAGATCGACAAGTCGTTTGGTAAAGGTTCGATCATGCGCATGGGCGACCGGGTTGCAGAAGAAGTGCCGGCGATCTCTTCGGGATCGATCGGTCTCGATGTGGCCATGGGCGTTGGCGGTTACCCCAAAGGAAGGATCATCGAAATTTTTGGTCCCGAATCATCGGGTAAAACAACCCTGGCTATTCACGCCATTGCTGAAGCACAGAAAGCGGGCGGCATTGCTGCCATTATCGACGCCGAACACGCATTCGATCCGTTTTATGCCCGTAAACTGGGTGTCGATACGGATGAACTGCTGATTTCCCAGCCCGACAACGGAGAACAGGCGCTTGAAATTGCGGATAACCTGATTCGCTCGGGAGCCATCGATGTCATTGTGATTGACTCGGTTGCCGCCCTGACCCCCAAGGCCGAAATTGAAGGCGAAATGGGCGATTCGAAAATGGGGCTACAGGCCCGGCTCATGTCGCAAGCCCTTCGGAAACTGACCGCCAACATCAACCGGACCAAAACCTGTTGCATCTTCATCAACCAGTTGCGCGAAAAGATCGGTGTGATGTTCGGAAATCCGGAAACCACAACCGGGGGGAATGCCCTGAAATTTTATGCCTCCGTGCGGCTCGATATCCGGCGCATTGGCAGCATCAAGGACGGGGAGGAGAGCACCGGAAGCCATACCCGCGTGAAAGTGGTGAAGAATAAAGTAGCCCCTCCGTTCCGAAAAGCCGAGTTCGACATCATGTATGGCGAGGGAATTTCCAAAACCGGAGAAATTGTCGACCTGGGGGTCGACCTGGGCATTGTGAAAAAAAGCGGATCCTGGTTCAGTTATGGTGAAACCAAACTGGGTCAGGGGCGCGAAGCAGTTAAAGCGCTCATCAGGGACAATCCCGAACTGGCCCAGGAACTCGAAGCAAAAATTATGGAAGCCCTTACGAAAGGAGCCCCCGGAGAAGGCTAAAGCATTTTTTAAAATCGAAAGCAATTCGGTCTGGAAAAATTGAAAAGTGAATTGTTCGATGAACAAATAGATCGCTTCATTTTGAAGCATATATAATCCATTTTGCTATCTATATTCATGTATTTCAATTTTTCCAGACCTTATTTTATGAATATCATGAAACAATTCTTTTTGATTGGGCTGGCGACTTGCGTTGCTATAGGGCTTCACGGTCAGGCACCCGACAGCCTGAAACCGTATGTATCCATCATCAAAGAAAAGGTGTATTCCGATTATGCCGGAATGTTTCGCGAAGGGGGCGGCGCCCTGGTTTATCCCTTTCTGACCCCCGGCAGCAAACAATACGACAATGTGCTCTGGGACTGGGACTCGTGGCTGAGCAACATTGCATTGCGGCAGATCCTGACCGATACTGCGACGGAAAAGGAAAAGAAGGAAGCCGTGCGCTACGAGCAGGGCTGCGTGCTCAACTTTTTGCATTATGGCGACTGGGACGGTTACCTCCCGATTGTGATCTGGGAAGATTCGAAACCCCGGGAAATCCGTCCGGAAAATATTCACGATAGCAACATGCATAAACCGGTGCTGGCCCAACATGCCGCTTTCCTGACCCGATTGAACGGAAATGATGCTGGCTGGCTGCAGGAAAAATTTTATCATCTTCAGGCTTTTGAAAACAATTACAAAAACTTTCACCGTCATCCGGCTACGGGATTGTATTATTGGCAAAGCGATGTAGCCATAGGAGTCGATAACGATCCCTGCACCTTTTACCGTCCGCCCAAAAGCTCGGCATCGATTTACCTGAACTGCCTGATGTATAAAGAATGGCTCGCCATGGCCTATTTGGCCGAATGCCTGAATCTTGGAGAGCTGGCAAACGAATTTCAGAAAAATGCCGACAATCTGAAAG
>DAIMEA010000173.1:0-7915 GCA_036725585.1 Prolixibacteraceae bacterium
CCGACTCGGTTTTTGATCGCTCAATGGATCTTGACTTTGGGAAAATGCCCGTGCAAATCCGCTATTTCGGCGGCGGTCATACAGCCGATAACATTGTGGTATACTTCCCCTCCGAACACATCCTCTTTGGCGGCTGTTTAATCAAAAGCCTCAGTTCAAGGGGACTGGGGAACCTGTCCGATTCTGTTCTTGAGGAATGGAAACCGACCGTTGAAAAGCTTATGGAAGCTTTTCCCGAGGTTCGCATCGTGGTTCCGGGCCATGGCCTTAGGGGCGATGCCGCCCTGCTGCACCACACAGTTGGCCTGGTGGAGCAGTACAAACGCTGACTGGATGCTGGATAATGGATGCTGGATCCCAGATATTGATCTATGCTCTATGCCCTTCGTTTTCGGGATCTTCTGTCTTCCGTCTTCCGTTTAGTTCCTTCTTCCGACTACTTCGGTCTTCCGACTTCGGTCTTCGGTCTTCGGTCTCCGGTCTCCGGTCTTCGGTCTTCGGTCTCCGGTCTTCGGTCTCCGGTCTTCAAAAACTATCGATACAAAAAGCGTTTGATTTTTTTGGTGGCTGTTTTCTCAAAAGGTTCCGGTTGATTTATTACCCCCTGAAGCCGGGAAAACTTATTCACCTTTGCATTGACAAAATCTTTCAGTTCTTTTTTTAATTCTTCGATATGCTTTTCGATAAAGGAACCGGCCTGTTCTTTCATGTGTTCAAAGCGCGACTGCAGTTCTTCCATGTTGAAGTGCACCATGGCGACCAGTTTTCCTTTCTTCTGAACGACCACCGATTCGACCACATGTTTGAAACGGTTTATAATGGCTTCAATCTCCTCGGGGTAGATATTTTCACCACTGGCCCCAACTATCATATTTTTTAGCCGACCCTTAATGAACAGGTAACCATCGGCGTCGAAAGCGCCCAGGTCGCCGGTTTTGAACCAGCCATCGTCGGTCAGTACTTCTTGGGTGAGTTCGGGTTCCTTGTAATAACCCTTCATAACATTTTCGCCTTTGGCCCAGATTTCTCCCTCTCCTGTTGCGGGATCGGGATGATGAATTTTCAGGGTTACGCCTTCCATCGCGGGGCCTGTCGATTGGTACTTTCCCTTGAATGAGTCGAAACCGGCCAACAGGGGTGCCGTTTCGGTAAGTCCGTAACCGACGGCATAGGGAAACTTTGCTTCGATCAGGAACTGTTCCACAGTGGGATCGAGTTTCGCACCACCGATGCCAAAAAATTTCAACTGCCCGCCAAAGGTTTCCATCAGTTTCTTTCCGGCCACCCGGTTAAGCAGACGACGGGTGGGAGCCCAACGATACAGTTTACGGGTCAGGGTTTTGCTGTTGATATTGGGCAACACTTTTCCCTTAAAAATTTTTTCAATAATCAGGGGAACTGTTAACATCAAAGTAGGTCGCACCACCTTGAGGGCAGGGAGCAAAACAGAAGGAGTAGGCGGTTTACGCAGATAATAAACGGAAGCGCCACACAATAGAGGCAAAACAAACGCAATGGTGTTTTCATAGGTATGCGACAGGGGCAGTACCGAAAGCAAACGGTCCGAAGAATCGATGGCGTGAATTTTTGCCGATTTTTTGGCTGTAAATACAAGGTTATTGTGCGTAAGCATAACCCCTTCGATTTTCCGGTTGTTCCGGATGTATAAATAATGGATGCCAGATCGTCTTTATCGACGGGGTAGGTATTTTCGGGCAGCGCTCCTTCCACCCGCGAAGATTCAAGGCTTAAAAGATCGTTTTGCCCGTCGTAGTTGGAAGGGATCGAGGCAAATTGCTCGACCACAAATTTATGGATCAGCAAAGGAAGATCAAGCGCTTCCACTTTCCGGTACAGGCTTTCTGAAACAAAAAGCGCTTTGGCTTCGGAATGCATCAGTATGTTCCCAATTTCTTCTTCATGAAAATCGGGCAAAATGGGCACAACTACGGCGCCCATCGAAACAACAGCAAACCAGGCTACGCCCCAGTTGGGCTGATTGCTGCTCAAAATGGCCACTTTATCACCCTTCCCGATTCCCTTCGACTCGAGCAAGGCCATTACTTCGTTCACTTTACACAATAATTCGTTGTAAGTATAGGGGCTTTCATCGACGAAACCCAAAGCCGGATGGCTTCCGTTTTTTGAAACTGTTTCTTTCAGTAAATCTCCCAGTGTGTTCATATTCTTCTCCTCCCTCTTAAAAACGTGGACGACAAAGGAACCATTTTCGGGCGAAAAAGTTGTTATCCAGCGAAAGCATTCCGTGAAAGAATTAATAAATCATTAATATCGAGGCGTATAGTAAATATGACTAATTGAAGATTCGTTTGTCGTTTTCGAATAACTTGAAATTTTTCAACTTTACAGAAAAATTTACATCCATGGTTGTCGAAATTTTATCCAAAATGCGAAACGATAACGAACTTCGCTATGTACTTATGCTGGCCCGAACAAAGGGTAATTTTCTGTTTGTCCGGCATAAGCTTCGTGACACATGGGAACTTCCGGCCGGTCATATCGAAAAAGGGGAAACACCCTTGGAGGCAGCCCGTAGGGAACTGTATGAAGAAACCGGGGCTTTATCCTTCCTTTTACATTATCTCTTCGACTACTCGGTAACCCAGGGGGGAAAAACCGGTTATGGCCGGTTTTTCGAAGCAGAAGTTGTGGAGAGAGGCCCTCTGCCCGAATCGGAAATTGCCGATGTAACAGAAACAGCCGTTATTCCGGAAAACCTCACGTATGGTGCAATTCAGACACGATTGATTGCCGAGGCGCTTGCCCGGGAATCATGACTGCATGTTGCCGGAAGGGCATCCTGGGTTTATACCGGTTAACAAGGGATTCCTCGTCTACCGATATAAACCGGGATCCTTGCAACGACACCTTTTAACAAGGGTCACCACGGATCACTCACTCTTCATCACTGATTTCCCTTCTTTTTCCGGAACAGATCCGAGAAAGCCAGCATCACCGACCCGAAAAGAAACATCAGGATCCCCGACCACAAATTAATGTTGATATCCAGGGAAATATCGTACATTTCGTTACCGCTTGTCGACAATCCAAAAATTGTAAGGATGATTCCCAGCAGGGCAAACATGGCCCCGATTGGTATTTTAATATCTAAACCCATGATTGTTTTTATTTAACGTTACCAGTAAATAATAGTTAAAACAATGGCAATAATTCCCACGATAAGTGCCAGGAACGATGGTTTTTGATACCAGTGCTTGCTGTCGTCGACCACGCGGGGGGTAAGGGAATAAACCAGTCCGCGGAGTTCCTCGTCGGTTTTGTTCCGTTTGGTCATTAGCGAAATAACAATGGTCACCACCAGTGCCACGCAGAATGCAAAAATGGCGATCCAAAAATTTTGGGCCATCTCGCTCGGGAACTCATGAACGACGGTACCCATCCATCCACCCTTAATCATCGACAGGGCACCAACAGGCTGGGTTAAACCGTGCACCACCGCAGCAGCGCCGGTTCCGGAAAGCAAGCCCCAGAATGCGCCATGTCCGGTGGTTCGCTTGGTGAACATACCCAGAAGGAAGGCAGCAAAGAGCGGGGCGTTGATAAAGGCAAAAATAAGCTGGAGAAAATCCATTACGTTATTGAACATGGCGGCGACATAAGCTGTGAGTATGCTTACAGCCACACCGACAATCGTTGTAATTTGCCCCACGCGGAGGTAATGCCGGTCGGATTTTCCTTTTACAATGTAACTTTGGTAAATATCGTAGGTGAAAACGGTATTGAAGGCAGTAACGTTTCCGGCCATCCCACTCATAAAGGAAGCCATCAGCGCGGTAAGTCCCAAACCCAGTACGCCGGTGGGCAAAAAGCGTTTCAGCATCATGGGGATCACCAGGTCGTAGTCGTACCCGTTGCCCTTAAGCGGCAATTGGAACAATTCATCGCCCGAATTGATCAGGGCGATGGCAATAACACCGGGGACAATCACCAGAAAAGGAATGAACATTTTTGGGAGAGCGCCAATCAGCGGTGTTTTCCGGGCTGCGCTCATCGATCCGGCAGCCATGGCACGTTGCACCACCAGGAAGTTGGTACACCAGTAACCAAACGACATGACAAAACCCAGACCGAAAACAATGCCCATGATGCTCCCCATGGGACCATTGGCCACGCCCTGCCAGGAATGTTCGAACCCGGTGGTAAGCGGATTCATGTGAAGTTTATCAACCATTCCGTCCCAACCGCCAATTTTGATCAGAGCAATAACGACCAGGGGTAAAAACCCGATAACGATGAGGAAAAACTGAAGAACTTCGTTGTAAATAGCCGAACTCAACCCCCCCAGATATGTATAAATTAAAACGATCAGAGCCGAGATAATCAGACTCATATGGAAGTTCCAGCCCAAAAGGGTTTCCATCAGCAAGGCCAGGGCATACATCGAAATACCGGAGGCAAAAATGGTCATGATGGCAAAGGAGAAGGCATTGAATCCCCGTGTTTTTTCATCAAAACGAAGCTTCAGGTATTCAGGAACCGAACGAGCCTTCGACCCGTAATAAAAGGGCATCATGAATATGGCCAGAAAAATCATGGCCGGAATAGCGCCGATCCAGTAAAAATGCACGGTAGCCATCCCGTACTTTGCGCCCGAGGCTGCCATTCCGATCACTTCGAGGGCGCCCAGGTTCGCCGAAATAAACGCCAGCCCGGTTACCCATGCCGGCAACGAACGCCCGGCTTCGAGAAAAGCAGAAGCATCCTTCATGTATTTCTTTAAAGCCCAGCCAATACCGAGCACAAAAACGAAATAGACGATCATAATCGTGTAATCGATCGCCCCTAAATTAAATCCTGTTTCCATAAGAATTTGTCATTAGTTTAATTTGTCAATTGGTTCAAATGCCTACAAATGTAATCATCCTGAATTTGCATGCAACAGGGAACAAAGAAAAAATGACGAAAACATTTGCATAAAAGTTTGATTATCCTTCAATTAATTCATAAATTGTTGGGGCAAACAAAAATCCATTGCGATGAAACAAAGAATTTTGCTTCAACCGAAAACAGGGAATCGGCACAAAACCGGTCGGGGCTTTGTTCTCTTTGCGGTCTCTTTTTTCCTTTTGCTGGGGCTTTTCGCCTGTGAAAGCTTCGATCCCTTTACACCCGCTCATCAACCCGGCGATACGTTGTGGATCCACGATTTGCCCGGAAGTGACTCATTGTTTATCGATCATACGCTGGCACTTGGCAAGGACGGCTCGGTGTATTATGCCGCCGGCGGGGGAACGGTATTCTGGACTCCGTCGCGGATTTTTGCCCTAAATCCCTCCGACGGATCCATCAAATGGCAATCGGGGAAAATCGACCACATCGGTCTTTCCAGCCGCATTGTGGTGGGCGACAACGGTACTATATACGTTTGTGGCTATTACCGGTTGTTTGCCATCAACCCGCAAACCGGCGCCTTCGAGTGGCAATGGGAACTACCCGACGAATTGATGCTCGATGAACGAAAAGTATATACCAAGGGACAAATCGGCGCCCTGGCCCTAACCGACAACGGCGACCTGATTCTTGCCACCCCCGGTTCCGGTGTATATTACCGGGGTGTGTACCTGATTTCCCAAAACGGGTCGTTGCTTTGGTACAACCTGAAACTGGGACTGGGATTTTTCTCGGGCATTACAATTGGTCGAAACAATACCGCGTTTTTCTATTCCAACCTGGTGGAAAACAATGCTTCGAAACATTATCTGATGGCTATTGATCTTGCCAGCGGAGCGCTGAAATGGAAAACAGAAGTGTTGAGCTGGCTGAATAGTGCCAACAACATCGTTGTTGGAAGCGATGGTAATCTCTGTTGCACTTTTGCCACTGCATCCGATAACACGGTCAGGATCCGAAGGGTGGATGGAGCAAGCGGAACCATCCTATCGAACGGCAGCGATGAGGCAAGTGCCGGATACAAGCTGATTGCAACAGATGGAACCTGTATTGTGACGGGTGCCGGATTCAAAACATACGATAGCGCGGGAAAAAATATCCGGAACCAGATGGGCAGCTATGGCGCCCTGGATCAAAAGAACCGGGTAACCGGCGCCGATTACGATACCGGCTTACACCATACAGCCCTCTGCCAATATAAACTGGATGGTACCCTTGATTTTTCGGTGGGAATGAACGGGCTGTTGGGCGAAGAAATTGTTATCAACGACGATAAGGTCATTTTTGGAATTATAAACCTCCATCCCACCTGCCGTCGTCCATCAAAAATCTGTGCCATCCAGGGCGACGCCCGACTTTCGGATTCGGCGTGGCCCAGGCCTGCCCACGATAACCGGAACACGTCGAATGCAAACAAACGGTAAAACTTAAATCCGGCCCATGGCCAGAAAAATGGAATATACGGAAAGGGTCAGGAACAACCAGAGATTTCGGGCCTGCTCCGACGTTAAGCCTAAAAATTTGTACCGGATCGACCGGCTTTTGCACGAAGCCAGGCAATCGCCGCAATAGGTACAGGTGATTCCCGGCCTTTTCTTCCGTATATCTTCCAATCGCAGGGCATCGTACTTACAATGCGACGAACAGGCCATACATACATCGCACGACGATTCGATGACCATCCGGAAGGGACTGATGTATCTCAGGTACGAGACAAGGGTTCCGATCGGACAATAAACCGTGCAATGCACCATCCTCCTTTGTTTTCGCGAAACCAGCAAAATAACAAGCAGTCCGCCCAGGCCAAACAAAGCGCCGGCCAGGGTAGCCAACAGAGCCGATGCGCCCAATAGCCGGAGAAGCAGAGTGGCGGAAATAAGCAGAATCAACAGGCTGTGCTTGTATACAAATTTCCCCCGAATGGGTTTGCGCGCAGTTTTTCCTTTCGCCGCCAGGTTATCGATCGCCCCAAAATAACACAACTGGCTGCACCAGGCGGGCCCCGTCAATACAAGCGTACTGAGAAAGAGCAGGGTCATAACCGACTTTTCGCCCCGATACAGCGGCCCGCTGATCATCATGGCCGGAACCGGGAGATGGAGTTCACCGGTTAAAAGAAAACGCATGTCGACCAGGATACCCAAAAAGAGCTGAAGAAAAAACCAAACAGAAAACACGGTCCAACTGATTTTTCTCCACCGTGCCGATTCCTTCCTGTCGTGCATTTTGTAAGCAATAAAGGCGCCAAAAACCGAAACCATTCCCACTTCGATCCATCCAGCCCCGCGGGCAAAACGTTCGAATAACAACATGGGAAGATCGGTTTTCCATTGGATCATGGACAAAACAAAGGCCACAAAAAGAAAAACCGAACCGGCTACTATCCATCGACTGTTGTTAAACGTCTTCATTTTACGACACTGCCTATCAGGGGAAGGCTTTCGGATGAAAAACCTTCGCGTTCAAAACTACGGGAAAATGAACAGGACGAAAAACCTGCCCCTTCGAGAAGTGAGGAAAGTTCTCCCTTTCGCAGGGGATAAAGCTCGATGTTTTGCATTAATTCGACCGCTTCGGCCTTGATGAATAAACGAGTGCGAAAAAGGAGGCTGCCCCCGGGTAAGTGCTCGTACTCGCGAACGAAGCGGATTGTTTTGTTTTCGATCAGCGGCAGGGATGTTATCCGCTTCGCGCCAATAAGATCGTAATTCAGAATCTGGAACAGAAATTTTCCGCCTGGTTTTAAAACGCGGTAAACCGAGCGAAAAAAAGAAGCAATTGCTTCGGTGCCCGGTAAATGGACCAGGGTATTCCCGAAACAGGTCACTCCGTCAAAATGATCCTCTGGATACTCCGGGTCGAGCGCCAACATATCCAATACCCGGAAATCGACAGGGAGTGAACCGGCTTTTGTGACTGCACGGTCAATCATCGACGGGTCGAGGTCGAAGGCCGATACCGTGTATCCCCGCCGGGTTAATTC
>DAIMEA010000174.1:0-7912 GCA_036725585.1 Prolixibacteraceae bacterium
GTGTACGACGGTTCTCCCGAAGCCCTGATCAGCCAGGCTCGTGGTAAAGTTTGGCGCATCACGGCTTCACACATGCAATTCGATGAGGTTAACGTGAAATTCAATGTCATTTCCACGCTTCCTGTTGTCGAAGGTTGGGAACTGGAGGTTGTGGCCGAATCACCCGACGGATATCCGGCGATACCGGTCGACCCGAACCTGGAGCACGCGTATGTATATTATATGGAACACCATCTCGAACCCCGTTTAAACCCATAATTGCGATGAAGAATTCATTGTACCCTATTCTGAGCATTGCAAAATTCGAACGGAAAATCCTTATGCGAAGCTGGTTTTTCCGGATTTTTGCCATTCTTTCGCTGGTTTTTATCGGTTTCTACAGCGGAGTTACGCTTTTCGAACGGGGGCCCTTTACCTGGGCATTTCGAAGTTTGCCCTCGGCCGTGATTTATTCCAACTTCTTTCTTTTAAATATCGTCCAGTCGGTGATCGCGGTTTTTATGGCAACCGATTTCATCAAGCGCGACAAAAAGCTCGATACATCCGAAGTTTTGTTTATTCGGCCCATGTCGAATGCCGAATACCTTGCCGGAAAAACAATTGGCTTGCTCTCGGTTTTTGTGTTGCTAAATCTTTTGCTGATGTTGCTGACATCGGTGTTCCTGTTTGTTTCCGTTCAGGTGCCTTTTCGGATCGTCCCGATGTTGGCTTATTTTTTCCTGATCAGTATTCCTTCGTTGGTTTTTATTACCGGCTTATCGTTTGCCCTCATGAGCCTGATCCGGAACCAGGCCATTACCTTCATCCTTTTGCTCGGATACATTGCCCTGGTGCTCTTTTATCTGGGCGATAAGGCCGGCTATCTTTTCGATTACCTGGTTTTCGCCATGCCCGTTCCCTTTTCCGATCTGATCGGATTCAGCGATCCGCTTTATTTCATGGGTCAGCGTTTGGCCTATCTGTTTCTCGGACTGGCCTTAATATCCTTCACCGCCCGGAATCTGGGCCGTATACCGAATGCAGTGGGAAATCCGCTCATCCTTTCCCTGCTGGCGGGATTCTTTTTCATTTTGTCGGGCATTTCTTTTTATGTGCTTCAACAGAAAAATCATGCGATTACGGAAAACCGGGCAAAATGGCATGGCCAGTTTACCCGGCATTACACCGACCGGACCCTGCTCATGCAACAGGCTTCCCTGTTTGTGGAAATTGGGGAAGAACTGAATGCCCGTTCGGAAATGGTCCTGAAAAATCCTTTTGATATTGCCGTCGATACCCTTCGCTTCAGCATTAATCCCGGCTTACGCGTGGGGAAAGTCCTTTCGGGCGAAGTTGAATGGAAGGTTAGGCAGGAAGAACTCCTGGTGACGGTGATCCCAAATATGCCCGTCGAGCCGGGGGAAACGATCTCTCTGATCATGAACTATTCGGGGATTCCCGATTTTCATGTGTCGTATCTCGATGTCGATGCAGATGATGTGTACGGTTTCGATCCGGCAATGAACATCAAAATCGACCGGAAATACGGATTCTATTCTCCCGCTTATGTATTGCTGACCCGCGAAAATTTGTGGTATCCTACCCCGGGTATGCCCTACGATCCCTCACGACCCGCTGTATTTCGCCAACAATTTACCCGTTTCGACCTGACGGTTCAGGCGCCTTCGGGTTATTTGCCGGTTTCGCAGGGAAAACGAAGCACCTCCGACAGTGTGACCTATCATTTTTCGAACCGGGATCCCCTGCCGCAGCTATCGCTGGCTGTAGCCCCGTTCCGGGAAAAAAAGCTCGACCTCGATGGCATTGAATTGGGCATCGCCTACATCGAGGGGCACGATTATTTTACCCCGGAGCTCGCGGAACTGGGCGATACCCTGAAAGCGTTGATCACCGAATTTCTCGACGATTTTGAACGTCCGCTCGGGCTCTATTATCCCTACGAAGGCTTTACACTGGTGGAAACCCCTGTTCAGTTTGCTTCTCAATCCCACTCCTGGACTTCGGCCCTGGCCGAGAGCCAGCCGCAAATGGTTTTTTATCCCGAATGGGGCTTTAACATCCGTGAGGCCGATTTCCGGTCGAATTACCGATGGATGGAGCGAAACAGCGAACGCAACAAAGAAGGGCTCAGCAAAAAGGAAATACAGTCGAGGGTATTTACCAATTTTCTCAAGGGTGTATTTGCCCAGGAAAACGCCGATATGCGTTTTGGCCCCCAGGCATCTACCACACAGTCCAATCCCTATAGTGTCTTCCCCAATTATTATTACTATGTAAATTACATCACATCCGAAGAGTGTCCCGTACTCAACTATGCATTTGAGCGCTATCTGATGAAAGGGGAAGAAGATCCACGGCAGATGTTCTTTTCGCGAATGCAGGGAATCGGCGACGATGAAAAGGCCAACCTCATCCTTAAAGAAAAAAGTCTGAAAAAGATCATTGCTGAAGAAGATGATCCGCAGAAAATAAACAATGTTCTCCGGGTGAAGGGAGCCTATTTGCTTACCTGGATCGAAAAACAGGTGCAGGACCCGGCTTTTGATCAATTCATTCTTGATTATTTGTACAACAATAGTTTCCGTGAAATACCTTTCCGGGAACTTGCTTTGGCGCTCTCCGGTCGCTTCGGTATTGAATTGGAAAATTTTGTCAGCGAATGGTATACCTCATCCGACTTGCCGGCCTTCGTCCTGGGCGATTTTTCGGTGAAAGAAGTTATCGATCAGTCGCAGGCTCTCTTTGTTGTGAAAACAAAGGTAAGCAATTACAGCGAAGCGTCCGGAATGGTTAAATTTACCTTCCAGATGGGTGACGGAGGAGGCCGCAGGGGAGGGGGCTTTTTCGGCGGCGGCGGTATGGACACGGAATCGGAAGACCGGACCTATCTGATTGAGGGAAAACAGACCCGCGAGCTGCAAATTGTCCTCTCGGGCCCGCCCCGTTCGGTGATTTTTAATACCCTCTTGTCGCAGAATATTCCCGTTCGGACAATGGAGTGGGGGCTGCGTTCGGAAAAAGATGAAAAAGCCAAAGCCGAAGAATACGACCGTGTGGTCGATCAACCGGTGGAATTGGCTCTTCCCGGTGAAATTGTTGTTGATAATACCGATCCGGGATTTTCCACCTACGATCCTTCCCTCGAAAACCCGGTCAGGAAGTTCATCGAAAAGAGAAAGAAAAAAGACGAAACCAGCTTTGTGGGCGAAGGTTTTGGTCCGGCCCCGGTCATCTGGAGCCTGGCTGCCAATGCCGATTATTATGGAGAGACCGAACACTCTGCCATGGTCGTTCGTTCGGGAGAAGGAAGCAAGACGGCACGCTGGACGGCTCCGCTCACCGAGGCGGGCTATTACGAGCTGTCGGTTTACCTTAACCGGCAACAGCGCTTTGGCCCCCCCGGCGGAGGTCGCGGAGGCGGCAGAGACCGGCGCGAACCCGAAGGCAAATTCGTCTATTCGGTTGTACACGACGATGGTACCGAAACCATTGAAATAGAAGTGAAAGATTTTGAAGACGGATGGAACTTGCTCGGTAACTTTTACCTCTCTTCGGATTCTGCCTCTGTTACCCTGAGCGACCAGGGAGGAGCCGGAAGAGTCGTGGCCGATGCTGTGAAATGGGTGCTGCAAAAATAATTGAATCAATAGCTAATAAAAAAAATAGAATGAAAACAATGAAATGGCTGATCCTGAGTCTGTTTATGTGGGTGACAAGTGCGCTTTGGGCGCAGGATCTGTACACCCTCGAACGGGTCCTGGAAATTGCCTACCAGAACAGTCCCTCCATCATGCAGACGAAATACAGTCTGATAAACAGCCGCGAACGGCTGAACGCACAGAAGGCTTCGCTGAAATCGAAGTTTTATATGAATGTGAATCCGTTTGGGTACAATCATCAACGGCAATACGACGATTTTAACTCAAAATGGTATACGTCGGAGCGAATGAGTAGTTCCGGCACGTTTGGGGTTATTCAGCCCATTACCCTAACCGATGGTACCTTGTCGTTACGAAATACTTTTGGTTGGCAAAGTGCCTTCAATGATAATACCAACATCACGAACAACACGTTCAGCAACAACATTCAGCTCTGTTTCGATCAGCACCTGTTCACCTACAACCAAACCAAAATGGGTTTGCGGGAACTGGAACTCACGCTCGAGAACACCCTGTTGAGCTATTCCATGCAAAAACTAAACATTGAAAAACTGGTAAGCCAGTATTTTTATCAGGTGTACCAGCAGCAGCAAAGCCTGCAAATCAGTCGCGAGGAACTGGCCAACCAGGGAAAATCGTACGAGATAATAAAAAACAAAGTCGAAGCCGGCTTGTCGGCCCGGGAGGAACTCTGGCAGGCCGAACTGAACCTGGCCAACGCCCGCTCGTCGGTGCAAAATGCCGAGGTGTCGCTCGAAAATGCCAAAGACCAGTTGAAACAGACCATCGGGCTCGATCTGGATACCCCTCTCGATATTCTGGCGAATGTAGACGTAAAAACTACCGATGTGGCCCTGCCCGATGCCATCGATTATGCCCTGAAACAGCGTATGGAACTCCGCCAGCGCCAAATCGACATCGAATCGGCCCAGTTCGACCTGATCCGGGCTAATGCCACCAACGAGTTCAAAGGCAATGTTTCGCTGGCCGTGGGGCTTTTTGGCGAAAACGAACAACTGGGGAATATTTACGATTCGCCTACCGACAACGAACAGGTTGAACTTTCGTTCGAAATTCCCATCTGGGACTGGGGCCAGCGAAAATCGCTCATCAAGGCGGCCCAGGCAACCCTCGACCGGCAGGAATTAAATTTTGACCAGGAAAAAGTGACCATTCAGTTGAACATCCGCCAGATTTACCGGAACCTGCAAAACCTGGTGTCCCAAATCGACATTGCCCGGAAAAGCGTCGAAAATGCACAGCTTACCTACGAATTAAACCTCGAAAAATACCAGAACGGCGATTTAACTAGTATGGACCTCAGCCTGTATCAAAACCAGCTCTCGTCCAAGAAAAACGAGCTGACCAATGCACTTATCAACTATAAACTGGAATTGCTGAATCTGAAGATCCAGACTTTGTGGGACTTTGAAACGAAGCGTTCGATCGTTCCCGAAGAGTATTCAACCGAATTTGAAAATTATTAATCTACCCGCATTATGAAGAAGTATATCCCAATTGCCCTGTTGCTCATCCTGAGCTTTGCCTCCTGCCGGAATCCCGAAAGCACCCAGGGAGCCGACATCAGCGTACCGGTACGGGTTGCCGATGTGTCAAAGAAACCGATTTTCAACACCCTTGCCATCAATGGAACCGTTACTCCTGCCGGAAGTATTGCATTATCAACCGAAACGGAAGGTCGCTATCGTTTGATGATCAATCCCCGGACCGGCAAACCCTTTAAAATGGGGGACAAAGTTCTGAAGGGAGAAAAAATTGTGGGACTCGAAAACGAAGAGTACGTCATCAGCATTCGGCTCGATGCCAAAAAACTCGACCTGGAGAATACCCAACAGGAATTCGATAAGCAAAAATCGCTGTACGATAAAGGCGGGGTCACCCTGAGCGAGTTAAAAAATGCCGAAGTAGCCCTGATCAATGCAAAATACGACTACGAGAATGCTACGCTGCAAATGAATAAACTATCGGTTCTGGCGCCTTTCGACGGAGTGGTTGTCGATCTTCCTTATTTCACACCCGGAGCCAAAGTATCTTCGGGCACAGCTGTACTCAGCGTGATGGATTATAGTCAGTTGATCCTGAATGTCGAATTTCCGGAGAAATTTATGGCGACTGTTATGCTCGGGCAGGAAGCATTTGTGACCAACTACACCCTGAAGGAAGATACACTCCATGCCCTTGTGACGGAATTATCGCCGGCCATTAGTGAAACAACCCGGACGTTTAAAGGAGTGATGAAGGTCGATAATAAGGAGCTAAAATTGCGTCCGGGCATGTTTGTCAAGGCCGAAATCGTGGTCGAAAAACGCGACAGCGCCCTGGTAATCGACCGGGAAGTGATCCAGGAACGGAGAAGAGGAAAAATTGTTTTCGTGGTTGAACGAAATACAGCCGTTGAAAAGCCCATAAATACCGGAATCGAAACCGACGACGAAGTGGAAATTGTCAGCGGCTTGCAGGCGGGGGAAAAACTGGTTGTGGAAGGCTACGAAATGTTGTCGAACCGCACAAAGGTTAAAGTTCAGCGCTAGAAAAGCGCAGATATAACACACAGATTTTGGCAATGAAGAAAATTACACAATTCGCAGTAAACTACCCGGTAACCATTTTAATGATGGTATTGGCGGTGTTGCTGCTGGGATATATTTCGTTTTCAAAACTGGGCATCGACTTGTTTCCGGAATTGAACAATCCGCGTCTGTTTATCGGGATTGAGGACGGAAACAGGCCCCCCGGTGAAATGGAAAACCTGTATGTGAAAAACATCGAGGCGCAGGCCATCCGGCAAAGTGATGTGGTGAATGTAACTTCGGTGTCGAAAGTGGGAACGGCCAGCATTACCGTAGAATATGCCTGGGGTAAGGATATGGATGCAGCCTTTCTCGATTTGCAGAAAGCCATGACATCCTACGCCCAGAATTCGGGTATCGATGCTGTTAACATTACCCAGTACGATCCCAATTCAACACCTGTGATGCAGGTGGCCCTAAGCAACGAAAACCTCAAAAACCTCGATGAGTTGCGGAAAGTAGCCGAAAACTACATCCGAAACGAGTTGATCCGGCTGGAAGGAATTGCCGATGTGACCCTGGCCGGCGAAGAAATTGCTGAGGTGCAGATCGAAACCGATCCCTATTTGCTCGAAGCCTACGGAATAACCGTCTCGGAATTGAGCTCCAAAATCCAGGCATACAACCGGAATGTTTCGGGGGGGACGATTGAGGAAAACGGGGTAAACTACAGCGTTAAAGGCGTGGGCATGCTGAATAACCCAACCGACTTTGCCTCGCTGATTGTTGGTTTAAAAAACGAAACCCAGCCCGACGGATCTTCCCGTGCCGTGCCGGTTTACCTCCATGATGTTGCCCGCGTCAGCGTTACCAACAAGGATCCCGAAACCATTGTGATGCTCAACGGGGAACGCTGCATCGGTCTTTCGGTGTATAAGGAGCCCCATTACAATACGGTTAAAGCGATCGGGCAGTTAAACGAAGCCTTTGAAAACATTACCCGGGCCCTGCCCGGATATTCGTTTACGGTGATCAAAAACCAGGGAACCTTTATCAACCAGGCGATTGGCGAGGTGAAGGATTCGGCCCTGATGGGAATCTTTCTGGCCGTTGTCATTCTCTTTGTCTTTCTCCGGCGGATCAATACCACCCTTGTGGTGGCCATTTCCATACCGATCTCCATTGTTGCAACCTTTACGCTTATGTATTTTAAGGGTTTAACCTTAAATGTGATGACCCTGGGAGGCCTGGCGCTGGGTGCAGGTATGCTGGTCGACAATGCCATTATTGTAATGGAAAATATATACCGAAACCTTGAAAAGGGGAAGAGCCTCGTTCAGTCGGCTATCGAAGGTACGGCCGAGGTGGGAGGGGCGATCACGGCATCAACACTGACCACGATTGTGGTTTTTCTTCCGATTGTTTATTTGCAGGGCGCTTCGGGCGAACTGTTTAAAGACCAGGCCTGGACCGTTGCTTTTTCGCTGTTGTCGTCCTTGTTGGTTGCCATCCTGGTGATACCCGTACTGGTGGCCAAATTTATGAAAGGGAATAAGGATGCTGCTCCGGTGAAAACCATTCAAATGGCCTGGTATGGCGGTCTGTTGAAAAAAATTCTCCATCGCCGATGGCTGGTCATTTTCCTTTCTATTGTTGCCATGGGTGGAACGGCCTTACTCGTTCCCAAAATCGGCAGTGAGTTTATGCCTTCCTCTTCGTCCG
>DAIMEA010000175.1:0-7909 GCA_036725585.1 Prolixibacteraceae bacterium
CTATGGCGGAACAATCGAAATACGCTCCGACAGAAGCGATGGGCCGGTCATTGCAACCGTTCCTATTGGGCCGCAAGGCGAAGGAGGTAAGTGGAAGACCGTTTCGGCGCCTGTTTCCCAAGTGAGTGGGATTCACGATGTGCATTTCATTTTCAAAGGTGAAAAAGACCTGTTCGATTTCGACGGGTGGCAATTTTTTAAATAGTACGACTTAAATACCTGCCCGTGCAGGTAAGAATACACCAACACAACGAACAACGTCATGAATATCAGATTATCCGGGATCCTACTATCGATCCTTATCACAATGGGGGCTTGGGCAGCAGCGCCCGTCTTGCCCAATTCGGAACAGGCAATTTTTCGGAATCCTGCCTATTCATTTGAAGAGCGGGCAGCTGATTTGGTTTCGCGCTTAACGCTGGAAGAAAAGCAGAGTCTGCTGGGCAATACCATGTCGCCCGTTCCCCGCCTGGGCATTAACAAATACGATGTTTGGGGCGAAGCCTTGCACGGAGTCATGGGGCGCAACAACAACAGCGGAATGACGGCCACGTCCTTTCCCAACAGCATTGCTGCGGGATGTGCCTGGGATCCGGATCTTATCGAGCGGGAAGCAACTGTCATTTCCGACGAAGCCCGGGGCTTCAACCACGATCTGATTTTCACCCTTACGTATTGGTCGCCGGTTGTTGAGCCCACAAGAGATCCGCGCTGGGGGCGCACGGCCGAAACCTTTGCCGAAGATCCCTTCCTGGTGTCCCGGATCGCGGGTGGCTTCATCAGGGGCATGATGGGCGATGACCCGCGGTACCTGAAAACCGTTCCCTGCGGAAAGCATTTTATCGCCAACAATACCGAATTCAACCGCCATACGGGAAGTTCGGATATGGACGAACGCGACATGCGCGAATTTTATCTTCGTCCCTACAAAGCATTGATTGAAGGTGAAAACCTGCCTGCGATTATGACGGCCTACAATGCAGTGAACGGAACGCCCGTTTCGGCCAGTTCGTTCCTGGTCGATACCCTTGCGCGCCGCACTTATGGGATGAAAGGATACGTAACGGGCGACTGTGGCGCCATATCCGACATGATCCGGGGGCATAAATATGCCCAGGACGGCCCCGAAGCTACGGCCCTGGGTTTGAAATCCGGCGTCGATTCCGATTGTGGAGGAGAATACCAAAACAATACCATCGATGCACTCAAAAGGGGTCTCATTACCGAAACCGATATCGACAGGGCCCTGATCAACATGTTCACCATCCGGATGCGTCTGGGTGAGTTCGATCCACCGGCCAAAGTTCCTTATGCAGGAATCAAACCCCATGTGGTCAACGATCCCTCCCATAACGACCTTGCCCTCGAAATAGCCTGCAAAACACCGGTTCTTCTGAAAAACGAATACGTGGCAGCCCTTGGCGATAAAGCCCTGCCGCTCAAATACTGCAACATTCAGCGTATGGCTGTTCTCGGTCCCCAGGCCAACAAAATTGAACTGGGCGATTACTCGGGCCCGGTTGAAGAACGGTATAAAAGCACTCCGCTCCAGGGAATCCAGGACTACATCCAAAAAGAAGGGCTTGAGGTGGATGTGGTTTTTGCCGAAGGCGGGAACACAGCCCGGAAAAACGACTTCTATGCCCTGACCGGCTTTATCACTAAAGACAACAAGGGCGAAACAAAACAGTACGAAGCCACCCAGTTCGACGAATCGGCCAGCGGAATTATGGCCACCGAACGTTTTGGCCGTTTTTCGTTAAGGGGGATTAAAGATGGAGACTGGACTGCTTATCACAACATCGATGTTTCCCACCTCGATTCCATCATTTTCCAAATCAACGTAGCATTAAGCGGAGGTTCCATTGAAGTGCGGGTGGGGTCAAACACCGGGAACATCATTGCGTCGCAGAAGGTGGAAAGCAAGGGACAGGGCGGTTTTATGGGCAATCGGGTAACAATTCCTGCCAAGGTGAATACCCTGGGCATATCCGGTCCGCAGAACCTTTATTTCGTGTTCCGGGAACCGCAACCCGAATCGACCGATCCGGCCATTTTGGATTTGGCTGCTTCGGCCGATGTGGCCATTGTCTTTGTGGGAACCGATCAATCGACAGGTCGGGAAGAGTCCGACCGGTTTTCACTTCAACTGCCCGGTAACCAGTTAAACCTCATCCAATCCGTTGCTGCTGTGAATCCCAATACCCTTGTGGTCATCCAGGCCATGGGCATGGTTGAGGTTGAAGAATTGAAAAACAACCCGAATATACCCGGTATTATTTTTTCGGGCTATAACGGACAGGCGCAGGGAGCCGCCATGGCCAAAATCCTTTTTGGCGAAGTGAATCCCGGTGGAAAAACCAGCGTGACCTGGTACAAGTCGGTGAACGATCTGCCCGATTTCAACGACTATACCCTGAGGGGCGAAAATGGGGGGAATGGACGTACGTATTGGTATTTCGACAAAGAAGTATCGTACGAATTTGGATATGGATTATCGTACACTACCTTCGAATACAGCAATTTCAGCATAAACAAAAAAATGCTTACTCCCAACGATCCGTTCACCGTCCGTGTTGATGTGCAGAATACCGGCCCTGTGGATGGCGATGAAATTGTTCAGGTTTATGTAAGAACCCCCGACAGCCCGGCTTCCTTGCAACGACCCATCAAACGGCTGAAGGGCTTTAAGCGGGTCACCATTCCTGCCGGACAAACAAAAACGATCGATATTGAAATGGATGGCGCCGACCTGTGGTTTTGGGACGATCAAAACAACAGGGTTACCTACGACCAGGGAAAATATATTTTCGAGATCGGCGCTTCATCGCGTGATATCCGGGGACAGGTAGAAGCCGTAATGAACGGGTCATTGAATTCCGTACTGAAAACCGTGGTTGCCCGCCCCGATAAGATTATCCTTCGTCCGGGCGAAGCAACTTCCGTACAGATAACAGCCTGCCTTACCGACGACTGTTTTATCGATCCGGAAAACACAACCGTGATTTATAAAAGCAACAATCCCCGGGTTGCCAGCGTCGACGCTTCGGGTATCATTACAGCCCATCGGCCGGGTGTTGCTACCTTGTTTGCTCAGGTGAATTATGAGGGCAAAAGCGTTTCGTCGGGTTTCCCGCTTAAGGTAATGCCCGATCTCACTCCGGCTGCAATAAAGGTAAATGGGAAAGCCGTGAAGGGTTTTAGTCCTGCGGTAAAAGCGTATAGTTATCTTGTGAAGCGCGATGCCCCCTTACCTCTTGTTTCTGCTTCGGCGATAAGCGACGATGTGGATATTGTGATTGAACAAGCTGAACAAATTCCCGGAACTGCCTTAATTCATTTTATGGATGAAAACACGTTTGAAAAAAGCACCTACTACATTAATTTTGACGGACCCTCCTCCTCCGAAGAATTCGATAAGGAACAAGCCGGCAGCCAATGGGAATGGATCCGGGAAAACCGGGACAATTACAGTTTTACATCCGTTCCCGGTGCACTTACCATTACCAGCGAAAAAGGCGATGTTTCCGAGAACAGCAACAATGCCCGCAACCTCCTGTTACAAAGCGCCAATAACGATTGGGTGATCGAAACAAAGCTCGTTTGCTCGCGTGCTCCTTCGCAACCCGAAAATGCCGGAATCCTTGTTTATCAGGACGACGATCATTTCGTGAAACTGATGTTCCGGGCCGTGATCAAAACCAGCCGGCAGAGAGGAATACAGCCGGGCACCATCGATCTTTTGGTTGAAGAAAACGGCATTGCAAAATCAGTCGCTTCGGTAAACCTGAAAGAAGCGGTTATGGGTGAAAAATACCTGCTGCTTAAGCTTGTCAAGACGGGAACTACGTACACGGCATTTTACGCGACCGATGGCAAAAACTTCGAAAAGCTGGGCGCTTCGGATCTGGCGCTGAAAGACATCAAAGCCGGTTTGATTGCCTGCGACGGCATCATTACCCAAAGTATGACCAGCACCTTCTGGTTCGATTCGGATACGACAAAACCCGATACGCCTTTCGATGTTTCGTTCGATTATTTCCGGATTCAAAACAGTGGGATCAAGTGATGCTGCAGAATAGGAATGATGAAATTCATAAAATGAACGGTTATGCGCTATTTGTTATTATTCATATTCTCCATTTTTCTTTTTGGTTATCAGACTCAAGCGGCTAAACGTTTGCTAAGGGAAAGCAACAGGGTGGTGTTTATTACCGATGAAGGCACACTGGCACTTGCCCCATTATCCGACAGTGCTGTCCGGGTGCAGTTCTTTAAGGTTGAAGACAAAACCCTTCCCGAATTGGTATTAGAAAACAGAAATCCGGTACCCGGTTTCCATGTAAACGAATCGGGAGAAACAATCAATGTTCGGCTGAAAGGTCTTGCTGTTGAAGTTGATAAGCAATCGGGGTCACTCAGTTTTTTCGATGTCGATGGAAAACTCCTGCTCCGCGAAAAAGCAGGATCGCGCACCTTGATCCCCGACTCTGTTATGGGCGAACTCTGCTACCGGGTCGAACAAAGCTTTGAATCGCCGGCCGATGAAGTTCTTTTTGGTTTGGGACAGTTTCAGGATGGCCATTTCAACCTAAAAGGAATCACTCGCCGTTTGACCCAGGTAAACAGCCAGATTGCCCTGCCGTTCATCTGTTCGGGCAAAGGCTACGGCTTGTTGTGGCACCAGTACGGCCTGACCGATTACAACCCGGCCGACCAATTCGTCGCGCTGTCGAAGCAGGAAGAACCCGACGAAAGTGAAAATTGGATGGAAGTAACCACTACTTCCGGAACGCAAAAAGTGGCCCAAAACCAGTCGCTCTACACGGGCAAATTCCATGTTCCTGTGGATGGAGTCTATTCCGTTTTTCTCGACCTGGGCTCGATGGGAAATCGTCATTACGTAGTCATCGACGGCACTCCGGTGCTTAATCAGACGAACATGTGGTTGCCCCCAACTGCAGGAACGCTCGTAGATCTGAAAGCCGGCGAACACGAAGTACAGTTGGTTTGCAAGTCCGACAACCAACCGAAACTTTCCTGGAAAGCGATGGAAAACACAACTACTTTCCGTTCGCCCCATGCAAAAATGCTCGACTACGTGGTATTTGCCGGCCTGGCCGACGAAGTGGTTTCATCGTACCGCGAATTATCGGGTCACGCACCCCTGTTCCCGAAATGGGCCTACGGTTTTTGGCAATGCCGCGAACGCTATACGTCGGGTACGCACCTGGTGGAAACAGTAAAGGAATTTCGAAAGAGGCAATTGCCTGTGGATGTGATCGTTCAGGACTGGCAGTACTGGGGCAGCCGGGGATGGGGCGTTCCCCAGTTCGACGAAAAGAACTACCCTAATCCTTCGGGCTTTATCCGGGAAATTCACGATTTGGACGCCCGTTTCAACATCTCCATCTGGAGCAACCCCGATAAAAACTCGGAAATCGGGAAACAGTATGTAGCTCATAACCGCTTCATCCCCAATACCAAATGGCTGGATTATTTCAATCCCGAAACCCGTCAGGAATATTGGAGTACACTGAAGGAGAATATGTTCGACTACGGGGTCGATTCCTGGTGGATGGATGCCGTGGAGCCCGAAAACGACGCTTTGCACGGAGAAAGGACGTACCTGGGTCCCGGCGATTTTTACCGCCTTGCCTACCCCTTGATGGTGAGCAAAGCCGTGTATGAAGGGCAACGGGCCACCTCTTCCGCAAAGCGGGTATGCATTTTAACCCGTTCGGCCTTTTTGGGCCAGCAGCGTTACGGCATCATCAACTGGTCGGGCGATATAAGTGGTAACTGGGATGCCTACCGCCGCCAGATTGTGGCCGGACTGAATTATTCCCTCTCGGGTTTTCCATATTGGACCACCGACATCGGCGGCTTTTTCCGCCCGGGTCGTTCCCAGTATACCGACGAGAAATACCATGAGTTGCTTACCCGATGGTTCCAATGGGGTACGTTCAATCCCATTTTCCGCATGCATGGCTATATGAGCGAAACCGAGCCCTGGAAGTACGGCGATAAGGTTGAAGATGCCCTGCGCAAAATGTTGCACCTGCGTTATCGTTTACTACCGTATATTTATTCCGAAGCCTGGCAGATTACCCACAACGGCTCCACCCTGATGCGCCCGCTGATGATGGATTTTCATGCCGATGCAAAAGCCGTTGATCAAGCGTATGAATATATGTTTGGAAGGGCTTTTTTGGTCGCGCCCATTGTTGAGGAGGGTGCGCTGAAACGTTCGGTTTATCTGCCCCAATCAGCCGGTTGGTATGATTTCTGGACGGGCCGGCACTTTGCAGGCGGACAAAACCTGGAGGCCGATGCGCCTTTCGACCGGATCCCGCTGTTTGTGAAAGCAGGTTCTGTAGTTCCCATGGGACCGGTGGTGCAGCATTCGGGACAGGATTCGAACGAAGAACTGGAAATCCGCATTTACGAGGGAGCCGATGCTTCGTTTACTTTGTACGAAGATGAAGGCGACTCGTACAATTATGAAAAAGGCGCCTTTTCAACCATAGTGTTTATCTGGAACGATACGGAAAAGGCATTAACAATTGGAGAACGAAAAGGAAGATTCGACGGAATGAAACCGGATCGAAAATTTACCATTTATCGTGTGGAAGATAACACGGAAACGAAATTTGATGGGGAAAGAACAAAGGGCAAAACGGTGAGCTACTCTGGGGAAAGAATTGTTATTCAATGGGACTATTAAACAGCTTGGAACAAAATCTGTCTGGGATCGTCTGAATCCATGTATGGATATGATACAGCGAAGGCCAATGTGAAAAGGTGTCATCCTAAGATCCCATCCCAATTCTTGGGCATAATGCGGCAATGCCCGATGTTAAAAATTTGTCTTTCCGAATACCCACCCAAAATTTTTGGGCATAATGCATAAATGACAGGGATATGGCAGCCTGGCGGATATCCTTTGCCCCGGCATTTATGCCGGGGTTCCTGGAGCAGAACAAAACACACCCGGCCACGGCATCGCCTACGAAAAAGTACGCGCCTTGTATGGCCGGAAAGCAGATGGATCCTAAAAGAGATTTTTTGTATTCGTATTGTATCCAGCATTTTATGCAAATCTGTCATTGGAAGACCCCACCCAAAAATATTTAGCCACAATGTGAAAATGACAAGGATAGGACGCTCTGGCGGATATCCTTTGCCCCGGCATTTATGCCGGGGTTCCTGGAGCAGAACAAAACACACCCGGCCACGGCATCGCCTACGAAAAAGTACGCGCCTTGTATGGCCGGAAAGCAAAAAAAATTATCCAAAATCAAAACATCTTTATCTGAAATCAAAATTGGAGTTGGATCCACTGATGTAATTTTATACCTGTATTTCTCCGATGGAAGTCTCTCTTAGGAGATGGAACAGAATGATTATCGAACGAACAACTTAAAATTTTGATTATGAAAAAAATTTACTCAAATTCCATTGCATTCTTTTTATTTTTTGTCCTCTTGTTTGCAGGAAGAATGTATGCGCAAACCGAAATCGTTTATGTATACGATCCGGCCCGTTTGAATACAGTTACCGGCATTAATCCCGATGAGGAAGCAACTGTTGCCATTCTGCAGGATGCCGGCTATGTGGTTACCTTGTTCCCGGTTGTTGCTCTTTCGACAGCTACGCCGGAACAGTTGGATATGCTGAACAATGCTCCTTTGGTATATATTGGCCGCGCTGTTGCCAGTACCAACTTTCAGGATCCCAATAAAGCTTTCTGGAACGAAATTACTGCTCCCATCATGACAGGCAATATGTGGGCCCTGCGCAACAGCCGGATGAACTGGTTCCCTACTGCTGATTGTGAATCCAATAATGGTTATGGGATTGAAGACATTATCCAGGCTGAAATTCTTGAAATGGACGACCCTGTATT
>DAIMEA010000176.1:0-7886 GCA_036725585.1 Prolixibacteraceae bacterium
AATATCAATCAGGGATTGGAGGGAGCCCGTTGCGAACTGGAAATCCGTTACAATAACCACGGATCGACATTTCGCTTTATTTACACACCCGACACCGGCGGCTACTTCGATTTTAAAAATATTTTTGAAGATGTTGCCGAATGGGGCTGGCTGAACGATATCAAGGAAGCCTGGCTGAAAGTATCGAAACCCGGGTTCCATTACATGGAAAACAACAAAAAAGTGCCTTGCTACACCCGCAAAATTCCGGGCGAATTTCTGACCTTAGGACAACAGTTTGTTGAACCCAAAATCACCTTATATGCCAGTGGTAATTTGACCGGTTTTATTGTCAATGAGCAGAACAAACCTGTCGAATCGTATGTGCAGTTCATTCCTTCGGAAAGCAACCAGGGCACCGGTCAGATGGTGAAAACCTCCTCGGTGTTCAAAGGGGGATTCTCCATTCCGGCCATTCCCGGGAACCACCACCTGGCGGTCATTCCGGTCGATGTTACCTATTTCGCCGATACCCTGGCCGTTACGGTTCTGGACAACCCGCTTACCAACCTCGATACGGTAACGGTGTATGAACGATCGCACCGCATCCGCTTTACAGTATACCATAAATTACCTGGGTCGTTTGCCGCCCTGCCCCTCAAAGATGCACGGGTCCAGCTCATGGGTGATGCATCCAATCCGGCAATACTAAGTGATGCCAACGGAAAAGTGAACCTGAAATTTCAAAATGTATCCTCCCAAAACCTGTCGCTTAAAGTAAGCGGCCCCACCGGAAGCAAACTGATTCCAAAAATCATCACCTTCCAGAATGAAGAATCGTCGACTGTACAGATTTTACCCAATGTTGTTCTGCAAAACGGAATTACGTTGAACGGTAAAGTCCTTCTTGACGGTCAACCGACAAAAGATGCCGAAATCATGGTCGATTTGCGCAAAGGGATCGACACCAATTATTCGGTATCGGACGATGGCACGGCCCAAACCGAATCGCAGTATTATTTCACCTGCCGGCCCGATGCCAACGGCAATTTCAGCCTGCTGTTACCGCCTGAAGTGAACGGCAAGCAAATCGAAGTAAATGCGGTGTACAAAAAGGCCGTCTCGCTATCGGATGTACCGGGACGAAAATCTCAGGGTAACACAGGCGGAGGAGAGGGAACCCTGATCGGGGAATCAAAATTTGTTTCCATCCCGGCCGGCGAAGAGGTTGTTTTCAACCTGAGAAGTTACAACAACATGCTGATCGACAACGTGTGGGGTTTTCCCTTGCAAATAACCTCCCTTACCCCGAACAGCGACGGAAGCGCAACCGTATCGGGGAAAGTGAAACTGAGCGGTTACAGCAGGGGCTTCGACATGATCCATGATGCATCCTTTGAAATCTTCGCCCAAAAGTTTGTCCCTTCCGGGCAGAAAAAGGAAGGAGTCCCCATCGGGATCCCGTCCAACGAAAAGGTGTTGGTGTATTCCAGCCGGAGTTTCAAATTAAGTTATGCCCGTTCGTTCAATGTCCTCTTAAAAACCAAGCCCGACAACGGGTTGTTCTACATCGAAAAAAACAAACAACAAGCAGATAAAGGCTATCTGGGCGGATTGGCGCACATTGTCGACAACTCGTTTCAATACCCGGGCAGTTACCTGAGTTTTAACGAAAACAAACCCTTCTACCTGGCCAACGCTGTCTCGGCACCCGCTGGAGGAATTGGGATTAACCTGGTGAATCCGGTGATCCAGGTTTTCAGCTCAGCAGAGCCCGGGAGCGGCAACACTGTTGTGCCCTTCCATCTGTGCCATATTTCGAACGAAGATCAACCGGTTGCCGAGAATTTGCTTTTCAAATTCATCCAGTTCGATGCAACCGCCAAAGCTTCCCAATCGCTGATCGAAGGCGATAAAATCACCCTCGACACCCGACTGAACGCCAATGTAAAGAATGCCGGAGCGGTAGAAGTGCACATCGGGAAACTAGTATTGCGCAACAATACCATTGATCCCCTTTCGTCGGACACCCCCATCCGGATTACCCTGAAAGACGGCGGAATCTACGATGCATCGCAAGCCTGGGTATTTGAAGCACGCGACTGGATTGTCGATCCCCGGCAGGGGGGCATCTATTCGTCGAACTGCGTGGTCCATACAAACAAACTCGATATTCCAATCCGGACCTTTAATCTGCGAAGCGATTTTGCCTATATCGGCGATCCGCTTTACGATCAGATCACCCTAGGCGATTACCCGATCAAATTTCACCCTGCCGCAAAAAGCAGTTTTGGGTACAACAGTGCTACGGGCAGCGATAAAAAGGGACACTGGGAGTTAGTCATTTATCCGCCGCCCGGGGGCGAACCCCCGGCTGCTGTCGAAAACCTGCCCAATATGACCGGGATCCTGCAACTCGAAACCGTTTCCCTGCTCAGCAACGGGGAGGATGTTTTCACCATCAGCCCGGGCGCTGCCGGAATGCGCCTTTACAACGTGGTCGATTTTCACCCGATATCCCTCTTCACCCTTCCCGACGGTTTTGTTTTAAAGGGAAGTGTCGATTTTCACATTCCCCGGGTGAAAGAAGATATCGGCGCCCGCCTGACTTTTGCCAAATCAGGGGGAAGCAATTACGCGCTGACCGTTAAACCCATCGACATTGGCTTCGACGGGAAAGGGAACATCCTCTTTGAACCGCTGCTCACCGAAGATCCCAACAGCCCGCTGAAACAAACCTTTAACCGAACGAACCGTACGTTCACCAGTTACGGACACATATCCGAACCCGGGAAACTCGATCCGGTATATGTGAAACTAACCTATTACGACCAAAACAATGTTGGAGCCATAACAACCTCGATTGTACAATCCGATCAGCATACCGGTCAAAAGGTGAAAATCGGGAGCAGCAATACCTATCTGAACAACATTGCCTGTTCGATGAATGCCGATCAGATCGACTGGGATTATTTCCGTTTTGAGGGCGACATGCAGGGATTCAGCGGGATCGCTTCCGATGCCAACAAACGCATGAAGTTCCAGGTATTTGGCGACATCAAGGCCAGCCACACGGGCTTTAAGGCCGATCAGATCAACACAGCCTTCGGAACCCTCGAAATCAGCTATGAAAACGACCGCCTGCTGGGAACCGTAACCATGGACCATATCCCGCTGGGCAATGCGCTTGTTACCGGAGTGGCTAATTTGCTCATGGACAAAGACGGATGGATCTTTTATTCCACCGCTAAGGCCGACAATGTTCCGGCTCCTGAACCCACAACCATCAACACAGGGATTCTTATAGGCAATTACCCGTCGACGGTAAGCAACGAAATCAAAAACACCGTATTAACCTATGCCGTCAACAAAGAACTGCCCGAAACATTTGTCCGCGACAACCTGAAAGGTTTTTACATGGTGGGCGGACGAAATCTGCCGCTTTCGGGTCTGGATATTTCCGTCAACCTGGTTCTGGCCAATGCCCATGTTTCCGTTCCGACCAGCGCAGTGGATGCCGCTTTCTGGGGCAATTTTTCGAACGGGGCTAATTTCGGATATGCCGTTACCGGCGGTTTTGAGGTGAAATTTGGAATCGGATCCATTACCTGCACCTCACTGAATGGTTACGTCTTTAATAAAGTGGGCCTCGAAGGAAGCTGGGACAGCCAGAACGGTGCCGCTTTGAACGGGTTCATGACCCTGGACGGGAACCTAAGCATCGAACAGGGAGTTCCGTTTGTGAACGGTTGCAATCCCGGTGTATCGATGGATATTTCGGTTACGGGCGGATTCAAACTGGGAGTCCCCTTCGATTTCTGGTACGATTTGGATTATTAAACACATTGGAATCATGAAAAATTTCCCGATCATACGTTTTGCTGTCTGTTTTCTGCTGGCAACCAGCCAGGCTCAGGCTCAGGCCCCCCTGTCGCTTGCCGGCCCCGATGGTATCTTCACCCAGTTTGGCACGGTGCTGCCCGACACGTTTATCTACAAACTCTACCGAACGACTGAACTGCCGGATGAAAAACCCGTGTTCCTGTTTTCGGGTGAAAAACCCCGTTCGGCCGAAGAATTGAAAATCCGCCTGGTGAACATCAATGCAAAGAATCCGGTATACCCGCTCCCCGACGATTCAACCCTAGGTATTCTTTTTCAACGAATTGAAGAGAAAAAAAGAATCGATTCGTTTCCTGTCGCCTTTTTGATCCCCCAAAACATCGAAGCAATGGGGCTGGGCTTTTACGACCCGGAAGTGGAACCCGGGAAAAAATATGGATACATCGTGAACCGTGTCGACCGGATGGGACATGTATTACACACCTTTTCCACTTCGCCGGTTTCAGCACCGGGTTCCCAACCCGATTTTGGGGTTCGGTTCCGGAAATCTTATCCTGCAGAAACAAGCATTGTACTTGATTATTCGTATGATCCGGTCATGAAACCTTTCGATTTCCGGATTTTTCGGCAGGCCTATCTCCAAACGGGATTCCGGGAAATCTTTCCTGAGGAATTGTTTTTTTCCGAAAGAGATTCATCCTTCTACAGGATCAGTGATCCGAACATTATACCCGGAACGCTCTACCGTTATGTTCTCATTCCCTGCGACATTTTGGGAAACCCGGGTTTCTGCCCCGATACCGTGCGGGTATCGTGCACTCCTGCCCCATCGTCGCTCCCTGTTTTCAGCCAGCTCACTGCTGTCGGGAATTCAGCAGAACGAGCCATTGAACTGAAGTGGGAACAGAACGGAGGAACCACGGTCAACAGCATATCGGTATTTCGCAGTACCCGCTTCGACGGCGACTATTCCCTGCTGACCCGTCTCCCGGGAACAGTAAACCGCTTTCTCGACCGGAACATCCGGCCACTCCAGTCCTATACGTATTACCTGGTTTTGCACGGCTTATCGACCGATTACCCGCCTTCAGTAAAGGTTTCGGGAATTCTGCCGGCCGTAAGCGAAACAACGCTTCCTCCCCGGAATATAACGTTGGAACAAACCGATGAGGGCAACAAACTCAGCTGGGAAAAACCCGAACCCAACATCCTGGGGTATTATGTGTACCGGGGGATCGGTTATGGTCCCGAATCCCGGCAGATATCCCCCCTGATTCCGGCGGAAGCACAAAAGGGCGTTTTTCTCGACTCGGTTCAAAATATTCGCCCGGGTATCGCCTATCATTATGAAGTAGCCGCCATGAATGAAAGTTTCTCGATCGGGGAAAAATCGGAACCTGTTTATTCAGAACCCATAACCCAGGATTTGCCTGCCCCGACGAATTTTTTTATCAACCGTCAGGGAAACGGTGCTTTTCTCGTTTGGGATCCCATGATCGAACGATCGCCCTACATTTCGGGGTTTCACGTATACCGGACGAATAAAAACCAAACAGGCAGCAACCTTCTTCCTCTTACGGCCCAACCGCTTTCCTACGACCAGAATACATACCTCGATACCAACCTGGTTCGCGGGGTAAACTACATCTATACCGTTCAGTCGGTCGGAACCGGAAACTCGGCAAGCGCCCACAGCGTGCCATTCGAATTTACGCTTCCTGAAATAAAACCCTTCCCGCCTTCCGGCGTACGACTGACACCTACACCCCTGGGAGGAATTCTTTACTGGGACTCCCCGGCAACGGAAAATATCCGTGCCTTTGTGGTTTACCGCGAAAAAAGCGGGGACAAGAAAGCGATTAAAATGGCTGAATTACCGCCCGATACGAACATCTGGGAATTCGAAGCCGGGGAAAAAGGTATGTTCTACTACTCCGTTGGTGCGATCAATCAGAAAGGGGAAGAAAGTCCCCGCAGCGAAGAAGTTTGGCACTACGTTCCCGAAGAATAAAAAACCTTCAACAGGCAACGAGGTGCTGCTTATCCAATCGCTTACAAACCGGCATCTCCCGAACCGCCCCCTGATCCCGGAGGGATCACCTGTTTGTAGAATGAATGATTCAAGAGAGCGGTTCGACTCCGGCCGGAGTCGCATTCTTTCAATGGTGTGCGTATATCAACCGACATACGACCCCTCCGGGGTCAGCTATGTCCTTCGTTTCCTTTTCTTCTCCGCATGCTCTGCGTTCTCTGGTGTCTGTAAAAAAACCATCTCCTGATCCCGAAGGGATCCCTACCTGCCTGTTGCTAGACAGGCAGTTATGCAAGCGAAACGAGGAGTAGCGAGGAAGAATAAAACCGAGCCGGTTGGCTATTTCAGGAAAAGTTCGTCGCTGCCAAAAAAGAGGGATATTTCCCGTTCGGCATTTTCATCACTGTCGGAACCATGAACGGCATTGGCTGTTTTCGATTCGGCAAACATCCGGCGAATAGTCCCAAAAGCCGCGTTGGCCGGATCGGTGCTGCCTATCAGCTCACGAAAATCAGCAACAGCATTTTTTTTCTGTAGCGCGGCCACAAGCACCGGCCCCGAAGTCATGTAGGCAACCAGGTCGTTGTAAAAAGGTCGTTCCTTATGAACCTCGTAAAAAAGCCCGGCTTGTTCTTTGCTCATCCAAACAAGTTTCATTCCCGCCAGGTGAAATCCATTGCGGGTAATGGTTTCGATAATCGGGCCGGTATAGCCGTTCTGAAATGCGGTGGGCTTAATGATTGTAAAGGTCACATCGGTTCTCATCGTGTTGCATGTTTAATTAATAAAAGCTTGTTTCTTTTTCCTGACAAGGATATCCTATCTTTGCAGGCAAAGAACATCGAACAATGAACAGCATCATTGATCCGCACAAAATAAAACAATTTGAAGCGATAATCCATAACGCGGCATTAATATTGATTGTACCGCATGTCAATCCCGACGGCGATGCGATTGGCGCCTGCCTGGCCATGAAGGGAGTTCTCGACAATATGGGGAAAAAAGCACAGGTTATTGTCCCCAATGAATTCCCCGACTTTCTTCAATGGATGAAAGGCAGCGAACAGACCCTCGATTTTGAGAAAAAAACAGCCGAAGCCCAAAAACTTTTTGCAAAGGCCGATACGCTTCTCTGTCTCGATTTTAACGATGCAGAACGAAGCGAAGGACTTAAAGACCTGCTCCGGAATTTTCCCGGCCGTAAAGTGTTGGTCGATCATCATCCCAACCCGGAAATTACGTGCGATCTGGTCATTTCCTATCCCGAAATCAGTTCCACCTGCGAATTATTGTATCTGCTTTTTGAAGGAGCCGGTTTCACTCCCTACATCGACAAAAATTCGGCAGAAGCGCTCTTTACCGGAATGATGACCGATACCGGCAATTTCAGTTACAATGCTTCAAATCCCGGAACATACCGGATCATTTCCTGTTTGCTGGAGAAAGGAATCGATAAGGATGGGATCCATTCCAATGTATACCATACCTTTTCGGAAGACCGGTGGCGATTGATCGGTCACAGCCTGAAAGATAAAATGGTCATTCTTCAAGAGTTCCGGACCGGTTATATCAGTCTGAACAAGGAAGAACTCGAACAGTTCCATTATCAGCCCGGCGACACCGAGGGACTGGTCAATTATCCGCTCATGGTAAAAGGAATCGTCTTCTGTGCCCTGTTTATGGAGCAGGAAGGAAAAATAAAAACCTCCTTCCGGTCGAAAGGCAACTTTCCGGCCAACGCGTTTGCACGGGAACACTTTTCCGGAGGAGGACATATGAATGCAGCCGGCGGAAGCGACACCCTGCCGCTTGAAAAGGTCGTGCAAAAATTTGAGGCCCTGCTTGTCCGTTACAAAAACGAACTGTTAAGCAGTTTTTAAGCCCGTGCGATGAAACGTTCCGATTTACTGAAAAGGTTGTTGCCCGGATTCATTCCCCTGTTCGTTTTTATCGCAGCCGATGAAATCTGGGGAACCCAAACAGGTTTGTTGGTCGCGCTTTCCATTCGCGTCATCGAGTTGGTTTACACCTT
>DAIMEA010000177.1:0-7881 GCA_036725585.1 Prolixibacteraceae bacterium
AATCCACCTTGATCTGATTGTCCCTGCCCACGAGTCCGCCGTAGTAATTGTTGATTTTTTCAACACCCTGTACGGCTTCGATCAGCACTGTTAGCTCAAAGCCTTTCCAGGAAAAAGTGTTTCGGATACCACCATACCAATCGGGTGTTGGGCTTCCGATAAAGGTACGGTCGTTGGAGTCGATTTTTCCATCCGGCCCTCCGCTTGGATTTTCATCAGTGACCGGACCGGCAACATCGGCAATTTTGGCATCGCCCGGACCATAGTTTTTAATGGTCGGGTGCATCTGAGCCGCCAGTTCTTCTTCGCCCAGCTGATAGATTCCGATAAACTTATAATCGTAAATGACATCGATGTCCTGACCGATGAACCAACCGTTGGCTTCATCACTGATCGGATTACCGTCGGCATCGATATCAAAGCGGCTCAAACTGACGATTTCGTTGTGGTCTTTTGCCCAGTTGATGGCCATATCCCATTTGAAATCGCCATCGAGGATGCGGATGTTCACGTTTGCATCGATCCCCCAGCTCTTGGTTCTCCCCACGTTGCTGATGGTTTGGGTTGATCCGGTTGTCGAGGGAAGTTTTTCCGTTAAAAGAAGGTCCCGGGTGTCGGTGGTATAATAATCAACGGTACCTGTAATGCGGTTCTTCAGGAATCCGAAATCGATACCGGTATTGAACTGGTTGCTGGTCTCCCACTGCAGATAAGGATTACCCGGTTTTGTAGGATTCGTGGTTTTCCCGGTCATAACGGTATTATTAAATACATAGGATGCGTTGTTGGTCGTGGCCAGGTAGCCAAAGTTTTCAATGTTGTCGTTCCCCATCACACCGTAACTGATCCGGTATTTCAAAACGCTCAGTGCATCAACGCTGCCAAGAAACTTTTCGTTATGGATGTTCCAGGCAAAGGCAGCTGACGGGAAATATCCGTATCGTTTTTCGGGACCGAATTTCGACGAACCGTCGCGACGCAGGGTCAGGGTCAGGTTATAGCGTTCATCGAAACTGTAGCCCAAACGACCGACAAAATATTCTTTGCCCCACTGATTCGGAGAAAGGCTGACTGTGGATCCGGAACTGGGGACTGCGTTGATATCGTAATAGCCCAGTAGGTCGGTAGGCGATCCTTCGCCGTTGGCCTGCAGGGTATGGCTGTCGAACGACTGTACCCCGTAAACAAAGGTTGCATCCACGGTATGTTTACCAAATTCTTTATTGTAATTCAAAATATTATCCCAGAGGTAGGTATAGGTTTCATTCCAGCGGATCATCATGTTGTTGGGTACGGGATCGTTCAACAAATCGGAAATGGAATAGAGGGATGAATAGAATTCCGAATAATTTTCGAGCCGTTCTTCGGCAAAAGCATTCATCCTGTAGGTCAAACCATCGAAGATCTTCACTTGCAACCAGGGGTTGATGTATATCCGGGAGCGACTCCGGTTGATGTCCGATTCGCGATAACGCCAAAGCGGATTATACTGAAACTGGTCGCCCTTGACGGTGGGGACCAGGTTCCCATTATCGTCATGAGTCCGGCCAAGCGGAGTATTTCCTACAAAGTCGCCAAAATCGGCTCCACCCCAGTGCCCGAGAGTTAAACCGGTTTCATCGGCCCAACTTTTCGATACCTGCAAACGAGCACCAACGGTCAGAAAGTCGTACGGTGAGTAATCGGAATTTAGCCGGAACGAAAGACGGTCATAGTTAGAGCGCTGTACAATTCCGTCTTCGAGATAAATATCCCCATTCATGTAATAGTGGAATTTATCGGTTCCGCCCGACAGAGACAAACTGACATTTTTCGTGTTTCCCTGTTTCAGGAGCAGGTCGTGCCAGTCGATTGAATTACCAGCCATAAAGTTGGCATATTCCACCGGGTCGGAAAGAATATCGGTGGTATCGGTTTTGGAACGGCCGGCACCAATAACGGCATCGCGTTTCAACCGGAAGTATTCTTCGCCGTTGAACATGGTGGGACGCATGTACAGATCCACCAATCCGTATGAGGCTTCAAAATTGAGGGTGGGCTTACCGTGAATGCCTTCCTTTGTTGTTATCAGAACAACCCCGTTGGCCCCGCTGGCCCCATATATCGAAGCGGCTGCCGCATCTTTCAGAATGTTGATGGTGGCAATATCGGCCGTATTGATTTCGGCCAGGTTACCTCCCGTATTGGGCACACCGTCGATAACAATTAACGGTTCGTTGCCGGAAGTGAGTGAGTTCTTACCACGGATAAGAAAATCGACCCCGGAACCGGGCTGACCGCTTCCCCGGGAAACTTTCACACCCGAAACCTGCCCGCGCAACGCTTCAACAACGTTGGGCACAGGAGCCTTGATAATTTCTTCGGCTTTGATGGATGAAATAGCGCCGGTAACATTGTTGCGCTCCATAGAGCCATACCCGATCGCCACTACTTCTTCGAGGTTAATGATTCCCTGTTCGAGCGTAACATTGATCTGGGACTGATCGCCAATGACAACTTCTTTCGGTAACATACCGATAAACGAAAAAACCAGCTCCTTGGCTGACTCCGGAACGGCTAAAGAGTACATCCCATCGGCATCGGTTATGGTACCAATCGAGGTTCCTTTTACAAACACCGATACGCCGGGAAGAGAAACACCATCTTCGTCAATTACTTTACCCGAAAGGGTTTTTTGTTGAGGAAGCGCCTCACTAAGTTCATCACCCGTCAAAGATCCCGATACGTTTCCTGTCCCGTTGCCCGTGTGGGCAAATGCAATCGAATGACAACAGAAGATCCATACCAGGGAAAGCACAGTGATTTTCAAAACCGAACCAAATGTGGCTGTTTGGAAAGCAGGAACTTTCCGGACATTAAATTCACTTTTCATAGATCGTATAGTTAGATAATGTTCAAATAAAAATTTGGAAACAAATATGACAAATTATTCAATTTTACGCAACCGATTGCATATTTTTTTCATTTATTCTTTACTTTTTCAGAAAAAAGTTGTGTATTTGCAGTGGAAATCCGGAACAAAAAAATGCATTCAGCATTTGCTTTTTTTGTATCTCTGCAAAGACAACTACGGATAAAACAACACTTCACAAGAATGAAAGAGGTAACGATATACGATATTGCCCGTGAATTAAACGTATCGCCGGCAACGATCAGCAGGGGTTTGAAAGACCACCCTTCGATCAGCGAGAAAATGAAAAAAAGAATCCGGATCAAAGCCGAAGAGATGGGTTATCGGACAAACACCTTTGCCAGCAACCTGAGAACCAAGCGAACCTATACACTGGGCGTGATTGTTCCCCGCCTCGACAGCAATTTTATGTCGACGGCCCTGGCCGGAATGGAGAGAGCGGCCCACGAAAGCGGCTACAACCTGATCATCACCCAATCGTTCGAATCGTGCGAAAAAGAAAAGGCCAATGCCCGCACCCTGTTTAACAGCCGGGTCGACGGCTTAATTGTGTCGTTGGCTGCCGACACAACGGATTTCAGCCATTTTAATCCCTTTGTTGAAAAGAATATTCCCCTCCTGTTCTTCGATCGGGTCAGTGAGTGTATCGGTTGCGTAAATATTGTGATCGACAATTTTCAAATGGGCTACGACGTAACGAGTCACCTCATTCAGCAGGGATGTAAAAAAATCATGCACATTACCGGAAATCAAAACCGGAATGTATATGCCGACCGCCTGAACGGGTATAAAAAAGCCCTTTCGGAAAATGCATTGAACTTTCTCCCTGAAAGGGTGATCGAAACCAGCTTAAGCATTCAGAGTGGAGAAGAAGCAGCCCGAAAAATCCTGAACATGCCCAACCGCCCCGACGCTGTTTTTATTGCGAACGATGCCTGTGCCGCCGGCTGCATGAACGTATTGAAAGCAGAAGGCATACGGATCCCCGACGAAATCGCGGTTGCGGGATTTAACAACGACCCCATATCGCAATTGCTTGAACCCCGGCTTACCACGGTTCATTACCCGGGAAATGAAATTGGCGAAATGGTCTCGAAACTCATGATCAACCATTTAAACGGATCGGCTCCCCTGAACCTAACCAACAAAATTGTGTTACGTTCTGAGTTGATTATCCGCGAGTCGACCTTGAGAAATCGGGATATATCGCTGCGTTAAGCGTCCGGGAATCTGCTCCGGAAATCCTTCGTTGCATCATACAATTTGCCGGAATGTCCGTACTTCTGAAGGATCTTTTGTTGCTGGCTCCACTCTTCGGCCAAATAACGAAAAGTCGGGTCGGCATGGGTAAAAAGCATTTGGTAACTCCGGCAAAATCGGGGATGAAGCAGATCGGACGGATCCTTGATACGGTCTTTAATGCAGGCCCCGTAACATTTTTTTCGCCAGGCACAGCGGCTGCATTTCGGGGGAAGCAAAACCTTGCTTTGCCCAAAAGCTTTTTGTTTCGATGAATGAAACATATCGATGAGATTTTGCTCCCGAATGCTACCAAGTTTCCAGCGGGGCTCCACAAAAAAATCGCAGGGGAAACAATCGCCATTGTGTTCGACTACCAGGTACGAGCCACAGGTTTTTTGGAAGGTACATTCGGGCGAATCCATGCCAACATATCGGTAAAACAACGACTCAAAAAACCGGATGGACGTTATGGGTTGGCCGCTCCGGAAATCGGCGATCCACAAATCGAAGAGACGGATCAGAAAATGTCCGTAGGCATCGGCTTCCAGGGAATAGGGTGCTGCCTTTGACCCGTCCCGGGGATCGGGCTCCACCACGGGAATGAATTGCATCCAGATTAATCCCAGATCCTTGTAATAATCATACAGTTCATCGGGGAATTGGGACGAATAATCGGTCACGCAACAAAGAACGTTCGTTGCAACCCCTTCCCCCAACAACATCCGGGCAGTCTCTTCTACCCTCTGATGCGATCCTTCTCCGTTCCGGTTAAGCCGATAGCGATTGTGAATGGGTTCCGGACCATCGAGCGACAGCCCGACCAGCCAGGAATGTTTTTTTAAGAATAAAGCCCATGATACATCGAGTAAGGTTCCATTGGTTTGCAATGCATTTCCAACAACCTTTCCCTGGCCATACCTTTTCTGGAACTCAATAACCCGTTCATAAAAAGGAAGTCCCATCAAGCTAGGCTCTCCGCCCTGCCAGGCAAAGAAAATCACGTCACCCGATTGTTGCATGGCCTGCCGGATCAGGTTTTCCAACATTTCGTCGCTCATCCGGTGTGGAGCTGCTTGCGAAAATAGTTTTTGCTTATCCAGATAATAACAATACGTACAGCCCAGGTTGCAGTCAGGGCCTGCTGGTTTTACCAACAACGTATGAAGCAATGGTTTCACACTCATGAAAAGTGAAAATGGTTTTGCTTCCAAATTACAAAAAACAGGTAGAAACACTACCGTTACGGGATCCAAAAAATATTTGCGTAAAAAATACGCATGAACATCCGTGCTATTATTTTTTTTCTATCTTTACAATGCGTAATAAATACACAGATAACTTTTTTTATGGCGAGAATTATACCCAATATATCGGTCGACTGCGTCATTTTTGGTTTCGATTCGAAGCAACTCAATGTTTTGCTGGTCGAGCGCAAACTGCTCGATGAAAAAACAAACGAGGTTCTTATCGACGACTGGACCCTCACCGGATATCACATTCTTGAAGAGGAAGATTTTGATACTGCCGCCGCCCGGATCCTGAAAAAACTCTCGGGTTTGGACAATATCTACCTTGAGCAGTTTTATGCCTTTGGCCGGATCGACCGCCTGGCCAAAGGCAAAGACCAGCTATGGCTGAAACACCAACATGAGGGTTTTAGCGACCGGATTGTCACCGTGGGGTATTACTCGCTCATCGACAACACTTCAGTTACCCTATCGCTGAAGGAACGGAACGTAAAGTGGTTCCCGATTACTGAATTGCCGGAACTGGGTTTCGACCACCAGGAAATTCTGGAAAAAGCCCTGGAAAAACTCCGGAACAAACTACGCAACGAACCCATCGGCTTTGAGCTGCTCCCCGAAAAATTTACCATTTCCCAACTGCAGCGGCTTTACGAATCGATTCTGGGCCAAAGCCTCGACCGGAGAAATTTCCGGAAAAAGGTGATGCAAATGAAATACCTGATCCCCCTGAACGAGAAACAAAAAGACGTGAAACACAAACCGGCCCAGCTCTTTTTGTTCAGCAAGGACGTATACGAACGAACGAAGAAAGAACGCTTCGATTTCACCATGTAACCCGATACCTTACAATAACCCAGTATAATAATAACCCAGTCAATTTAAGAAAACCACAAAAGGAATCACGTTCGAAAACATCACGCAATGAGAGGAAGTACGCAAAAACTGAAAATTTTTGAAAAAATCGGTTATGCTCTTGGAGACGGGGCAGCCAACATTGCCTGGAGAGGAGTGGCCACTTTTCTCTTCATTTTTTACACCGACGTCTTTGGAATCAATCCGGCTGCCGTTGGATTGTTGATGCTGATCGCCCGTTCGAGCGACGGCGTAAGCGATATCCTGATGGGCATTATTGGCGACCGCACGAATACCCGCTACGGAAAATTCAGACCCTGGATTCTCTGGACGGCTATTCCGCTGGGTGTGATCCTGTCGATGCTGTTCACCACGCCCAACCTGGGACCAAGCGGGAAGATCATTTACGCGTACACAACCTACATCGTTTTCACGCTGGTTTATACGGCCAATAACATTCCCTACGGGGCGCTTATGGCCGTTATGACGGGCGATAACAAAGAACGGACCAGTTTGGGCTCGTATCGTATGGTGGGCGCTTTTGCCGGAGGAATGCTCGTTCAGGGACTGCTGCTTTTTCTTGTGGCTTATTTCGGGAATATTGATCCTTCTATTCGGGTAGCACAGTTGGACAAACAGAAATATGAAATAACGGTATCTGCCCCCAATGATGTAGAAAACGTCAATATCAAAACGAAAGACAACGTTGCCTTGTTTTCGTGGGCCGACGCCTCCCTGCCCGACAGCGCCAACGTCCCTACCCAGGGAAAAAGTTTTTCAATGAAAGCCCACGAAAAATATTCTTTCATCGTTGCCGGAGAGGATAATGTGGACGAAAAGAATATTGTCATTATCGACCAGAAAAAAGGATACAGCAATTCCATTTATCTGTTGTCGATTGTTATGGCTTTATCGTTGATCGTTACCTTTTACACAACGCGCGAACGTGTTACCCCACCCAAATCGCAAAAGAGCAACCTCAAAAAAGATCTGAAAGATCTCATCCAAAACAAGCCCTGGGTAATCCTGCTCTTTATCGGATTATTGTTTCAGATTTACAACTCCATAAAACAGGGAATTGTCGTTATCTACTTCTCCCACTATGTCCACAACCAATTACTGGCCGGATCATACATGGTTGCCCTCATGATTGCCTCCATCGGCGGCGCCATGATCACTTCGCCATTGGGCAAAAAGTTCGGCAAAAGAAACCTGTTTATCTGGGCTTTTATTTTTTCAGGAGTCGTTAATGCCCTGCTCGTTTTTTGCGGGCCCGGCGATACGATCGGTATTTTCACCCTTGGGATCATCTCCGAATTCGGGGCTGCCATCTTTCCCACGCTCTTCTTTGCCATGTTGGGCGATGCTGCCGATTATTCGGAATACAAGAACGGACGCAGGGCAACAGGTCTTATCTATTCAGCCGGTTCCTTTTCCACCAAATTTGGGGGCGGTGTAGCCGGCGCCATCATTGGTTTTGTTTTGGCGGCTTATCACTATAACGGACAAGACGCTGTTGCCATTCAGGGAGCTACACCGGGCATTGTGATGCTGATGAGCTGGATCCCAACGATAATTGCCTTCATGGGCGCAGCGCTGATGGCCATCTATCCGCTCAATCAAAAGAAA
>DAIMEA010000178.1:0-7809 GCA_036725585.1 Prolixibacteraceae bacterium
AAGATTGCCGGTGTTCAGATTACCAGCGGCGGCGGGGCTCCCGGTTCGGGGGCAACCATCCGGATCCGCGGAGGATCCTCGCTTTCGGCCAGCAACGACCCGCTTATTGTAATTGACGGTGTACCCGTGGATAATGACGGGATATCGGGGATGCGCAATCCGTTAAACACCATTAATCCGAACGACATTGAATCGTTCACTGTATTAAAAGATGCTTCGGCTACGGCTATTTACGGCTCGCGGGCATCCAACGGGGTAGTAATCATTACCACCAAAAAGGGAGATGCAAACAGCGGAATAAAAATTAACTACAACGGGAAGGTCTCATTGGGCACCCGTACCGGCGAAATCGATGTACTCGATGCGGAGCAATTTAAAACAATCATCCAGGGGCTGGAAACGGTTGAACTGGCCAATAAAATTGTAGGGTCGGAAAACACCGACTGGCAGGAAGTGATTTTTCAGCCGGCCCTGGGTACCGACCACAACATCAATGTTTCGGGCAGCGAGTTAAACATCCCTTTCCGGGTATCGCTTGGCTACTCCAACCAAACCGGGTTATTGAAAACATCGAACCTGGAGCGCGTAACCGGTTCCCTGAACCTCAATCCTGAGTTATTCAACAAACATTTAAAAATCAATGCCCGTCTGAAGGGTATGTACGTCAAAAACCGTTTTGCCAACCAGGGAGCCATCGGCAGCGCCCTTGTTTTCGATCCCACACAACCGGTTTACAGCGCCGACAGCGCCTACGGCGGTTATTTCACCTGGACCCAGCCCAACGGAAATCCCAATACGGTTGCCCCCACGAATCCCCTGGCCCTTCTCGAAATGCGTCACGATCTTTCGAACGTGGTACGCAGTTTGGGGAACATCGAACTGGATTACAAATTTCATTTTCTCCCCGACTTACGGGCGAACCTGAACCTGGGTTACGATTATTCGGGCAGCAAGGGAACGGTGGATGTTCCCGAGAATGCTTCATGGATGTTCGACAACGTGAACGGAGGCGGGGAACACAGGGAATACACACAGAAAAAAGTCAACCAACTACTCGACTTTTACCTGAACTATGTTAAAGAAGCAGAAGCTATCGACAGCCGTTTTGACCTGATGGCCGGATATTCGTGGCAGCATTTTTTCCGCGAAAATTTCACGGTTGCCACCAACGTTGCCGGAACGAAAGATCTTTACCTGGCCAATACCGATCCTACAGAATACTACCTGCTCTCCTTTTTCGGACGCTTCAATTATTCATTGAAAGACCGCTACCTGCTTACTTTTACATTAAGAAACGACGGCACTTCGCGCTTTTCGCCCGAAACCCGTTGGGGGCTCTTTCCTTCGGTAGCCCTTGCCTGGAAAATCAAGGAAGAAGCCTTTCTGAAAAATGTGAAAGCAGTTACGGATCTTAAAATGCGCCTGGGCTGGGGTGTAACCGGACAGCAGAATATCGGGCAGGGCGATTATCCCTACCTGGCCCGCTATACCCTGGGAATGAACAATGCCCGTTATCAGTTTGGCGACACGTTTGTGAGCACCCTGCGCCCCGAAGGCTACGATGCCAACATCAAATGGGAAGAAACAACTACCTACAACATCGGTCTCGATTATGGCTTTGCCAACAACCGCATCACAGGGAGTATCGATTTGTACCAGCGCGATACCCGGGATTTGCTTAACGTTATACCGGTGGCGGCCGGCACCAACTTTACCAACGAAATTCTGACCAATGTTGGGAACATGACCAACCGGGGTATCGAATTTTCCGTATACGGAAGACCTGTTGCCAAAGAAGATCTGCTTTGGGAAATCGGGTTTAACATCACCTTCAACGAAAACGAAATCACCAAACTTACCGTTTCCGATGATCCCAATTACCCGGGCGTCGAAACCGGGGGAATTTCGGGTGGCGTTGGAAACAACATCCAGATGCACAGTGTGGGTTATGCCAAAAACACCTTCTTCGTTTACGAACAGGTGTATACTCCGGAGGGAAAACCCGTTGAAGGACTATACGTTGACCGGAACAGCGACGGGAAAATCACGAACGACGACCGGTACCGCTACAAAACGCCCGACGCCGATGTGTTCATGGGCTTTTCGACCAAATTCATGTACCGGAATTTTGACTTCAGCCTGGGCGCCCGGGCCAACCTGGGAAATTATGTCTACAACAATGTGGTATCGGGGAACAGTTATACAGGCAATATATACTGGTCGACCAATTACCTGAACAACGTACCTGTTGATATCCTGAACACCGGATTCAAAACCATTCAGTTGTTTTCCGATTATTATGTGCAGGATGCTTCTTTTTTCCGGATCGATCACCTCACCTTCGGCTACAATTTGAAAAAGCTGATCGACGAGCTGGATATACGGATTTATGGCTCGGTACAAAACGTGCTGGTTTTAACCCGCTATTCGGGCCTCGATCCCGAAATAAGCGGCGGTATCGACAACAATGTATACCCTCGCCCGAGAACCTTTATGCTGGGTATATCGCTTGACTTTTAACGAGAAAATGGAAACGATTATGAAGACAAATACAATAAAGATATTCGCTGCAATGGTGCTTGGGGGGCTCTTTTCCCTGACCTCCTGCATGGACGACCTGAACACCATCCCGCTCGACAATGAAGTAACGACCGGCGCTACCGTATACGATTCGATCCAGTCCTATCGCCAGGTACTGGCAAAATGCTATGCCGGACTGGTAACAACCGGACAGGAAGGTCCTTCGGGAATGGGAGACCTTGGGGGTATTGACGAAGGTTTTTCTTCGTATCTCCGGGGGTACTGGAACCTCCAGGAACTTTCGACCGAAGAGGCCATTACCGGTTGGGGCGACGATGGGCTGACCGATATCCATGCCCACATTTGGACCTCGAACAACGACTTCGTTAAAGGATTCTACTACCGGGTTTTCTACCAGATTGCCCTGGCCAATGAACTGATCCGCGAAACAAATGAGGAAAAACTAAATGACCGCGGAGTGCCCGAAAACGAAAAACCGGCCATCGGGATGTACCGGGCCGAAGCCCGTTTCCTGAGAGCGCTGAGTTACTGGCATGCGCTCGATTTGTTCGGAATTGTTCCTTTTGTTACCGAAGACGACGGAGTAGGTTCGTTTATGCCCGAGCCCATTGAACCGGCAGCCCTTTTCGATTATATTGAAAAAGAGCTTCTTGAAATTGAAGAACAAATGGCCGAACCCAGAGCCAATGAATACGGCAGGGCCGACCGGGCTGCTGTTTGGATGCTCCTGTCCAAACTCTACCTGAATGCGGAAGTATACATCCAAAGCGAACGTTATACCCAGGCAGCCACCTATGCCCAAAAAGTAATCGACGCAGGATACTCGCTCGACCCGGTTTACCAAAACCTGTTCCTGGCCGACAACCATACAGCCAATGGGATTATTTTTGGCATTCCCTTCGACGGGGTTAACAGCAAAACCTGGGGAGGAACGACGTTTATTATCAACGGCGCCATTGGGGGATCGATGAACCCGGCCGATTTTGGGGTGAAGGAAAACTGGGGCGGACACCGCACTACGCGCACTTTTGTGGAGAAGTTTCCCCAGTATGCCCCCGAAAAAAGTGCAGCCTTAAGCCTGAAAAGCAAAAACGATTATCCTGTATTGTACTGCCCGGGTTCGTACCAAAACTGGGATGCTGCCAATACCGAAACCGTGATCTATTCGCGCAATAACGATAAACTCTACGAAGGATACCTGAACTTTACCGAAGACGGGGTGGAATTCAAATTCGATACATATGGCGACTGGTCGCTCAATTATGGCGATAATGGTGCCGACGGAACCCTCGAAGCGAACGGAAGCAACATTTTGGTTGCCGAAGCTGGTTTGTATAAAGTGAATGTCGACCTCAATGCCCTTACCTATTCTTTGATTAAAACCGAATGGGGTATTATTGGCGATGCAACTTCCGGAGGCTGGGATTCCGACATGAATATGGACCGGAATGCGGACGGCACCTGGACCATTGAGACAAAACTGGCTGCAGGAACCCTGAAATTCAGGGCGAACGACGAATGGACCCTTAACCTGGGCGACAACGGCGCCGACGGAATCCTGGAACAGGATGGCGCCAACCTCGAACTTGCCGAACCGGGGAAATACCGGATCACACTAATCCTCACCGGCCCGGATTATACCTATACGCTGGAAAAATTCAGCTCCGACGAGCGGGCTTTGTTCCATACCGACGGACAAAGCCTCGATATCGAAATTGTATCGGACTTCACCAACGGGTATGCCGTAACAAAATGGAAGAATATCACTTCCGATGGAAAACCCGGATCCGATCCTGTTCATGCCGATACCGACTTCCCGATGTTCCGTTTGGCCGATGCGTACCTGATGTATGCCGAAGCAGCTCTGCGCGGCGGAGGGGACCGGAATCTGGCCCTGGAATATGTGAATCGGATCCGAACACGCGCCTATACCGATGAGACGGGAAATATTTCCGATGCAGAGCTGACCCTCGATTTCCTTCTCGACGAACGTGCCCGCGAGCTTTACTGGGAAAGCCACCGGCGTACCGACCTGATCCGGTACGGGAGACTAACCGGCGATGCCTACATCTGGCCCTGGAAAGGGGGTGTAAAAGAAGGAAAAAGCACCGACAATAAATACAGGCGATACCCGATCCCTGCATCCGATGTCATTGCCAATCCGAATTTATCGCCAACTGAAGGTTATTAATCATCTTTAAAATTCTTAGCATCATGAAAAGAATACGAAACATCATCTATACGATCCTGTCGTTTACCCTACTGACTGCCTGCGAAGAAGTGGAACGGGAACCCATCGTCGTTCCCGGCGATGCGCCGGTACTGCTTGTACCAACATCCGGGACAGTCGTTGTACTCGAAAAACTGGGATCGGAAGAAAACACCCTTCTGTTTGCCTGGACAAAAGCCGATTACGGATTTCAGAGCGCTACCCAGTATACGCTGCAACTCGACCGGAAAGGAAACAACTTTGCCAGTCCGCTCAGCCTGGCAACAACCAGTGATACAAGTACCACCGTAACGCAAGCTTCGCTCAATGCCAAACTACTTGCTTTCGGCCTCGAAGTTCTGGAACCGACCGACCTCGATTTCCGTATTGTAGGTTCGGTTAGCGAAGATGTTCCTTACCTCTACTCCGGAGCTGTTTCCATGAACATCACCCTGTTTTCATCAACCTTTCCGTCGATTTACATGATTGGCGCCTGCACGGGGGGATGGGACACAAGCAAAGCCGTCGAGGTTGTTTCAACCGGCGAGGCCTACAAACACACCAGCATCGCTTATTTCGACGCTTCGGAAGGAAGCAACTTCCGGTTCTTCAACAAACCCGACTGGGGCGCTTCGCTGGGCGGTTACGACGTGTTCACCACCTTTCCGGCCAACCTGATCGAACCGGCTACCGGAGACGGCGATCCCAACTTCAACTTCATCGGCGAAGCCGGATGGTATGAGCTTTTTGTCGATGTATCGGCCGGATCCATCACAATGGAAGCTACGACAAAACCCGTTATGTACCTTACGGGTACAGCCACACACGGCTGGGACTGGGACGAACCGGTCACGGAAATATTCTGGGTCGGGTACAAGATTTGGGAAGGCGATGTCGCTTTCATTCAGAATGAAGCTTTCCGCCTTTTCCCGCAAAAAGACTGGGGTCCCGATAGTTATGGCTGGAATGTGGTCGTAAACTACAATACGGCATACATCGACGTCATGCCCGGACACGCCGATCCAAACTGGCAGTTTCTGAAAACCTCGGGAACCTACCACGTTCGCTTCGACCAGCGAAATAATTCCTTAGATATAACCGAAACAGGGGGGAATTGATGCCTTTGGGCAAACGATTATTTCGGTTTTTGGAAAGAGGCTTCTTTTGACAGCCTCTTTCTTTTTTAAAAATATGTTGTAAAGCATATTTTCTGCAAACGATTGCGGTTTCGATTGCGCCCGTTCTTATCGCTAATGGGGTAAAAAAAGTGAAAAACATATACAAAAAAGGTGTAATTTGCCGAAAGATTCAGCTTAGCATACATAAAAGAAGCAGATTACAAAAATGAATCTTTATTTGTCTGAACACGGTTTTCGGTTCAGTTTTCAACTGCCCCGAAAGGGCTTATGATTGTATAAAAACAATTAAATGGTTTACCAATGAAATTCAAATCTAACCTAACACGCATTTTGCTGCTTGTTGTTGCCCTGTTCGCGGCAAGTCTCGTCCACGCACAGAAGAAAACAATCACCGGCATGGTTATCGATCAGGAAACATCGGAACCTTTGCCCGGCGTTACCATTGTTGTGGAAGGGACAACATCGGGCACCGTAACCGATATCATGGGAAATTACTCGGTTGATGTACCGGGCGACGATACCTATTTATCCTTCTCGTACATCGGGTATACACCGCAGAAGATATCCGTGAAGGGTCTTTCTTCCTTGAATATCGAGCTGGTGAAAGACCTGATGGACCTGGGCGAGGTTGTGGTTGTCGGGTACGGGGTGGCAAAGAAAAGCGACCTGACCGGAGCTGTAGGGTCCTTAAAGGAAGAAGATTTCAACAGCACTTCGGCAGCTACGCCCGAACAACTGATCCAGGGCCGGGTAGCCGGTGTGCAGATTACCCAGAACAACGGGGAGCCCGGATCGGGCGCTTCGATCCGGATTCGCGGTGCCAGTACCATCCGCTCGGGTCAACAGCCGCTTTATGTGATCGACGGTGTACCCCTCGACATGTCGTCGAGTTCGCCCGATGGCATATCGGCTTCGGGAATGGGAAATGCTCCGGCAACCAATCCCCTGAATTTCATCAACCCGAACGACATTGAATCGTTCGACATTTTAAAAGATGCTTCGGCTACCGCCATATACGGGTCCCGGGGTGCCAACGGTGTCGTACTGATCACGACCAAAAAAGGAAAAGAAGGTACCAGCAACATCGAGTACTCGGCCTATATGAGCGTATCGGAACTTCCCCGGAAGCTCGATGTGCTGACGGCTTCCGAATGGTTGGGCCTGCGCATCGATTCGCTTAAGATAAAGGCCGACAACGAAAACCATTATGGTTACGAAACCGACTGGCAGGATGAAATTTTCCGTGCAGCCCTCAGCCAGTCCCATACCTTAGCTCTTTCGGGCGGATCGAAAAAGAATGCCTACCGCTTGTCGTTCAACTACGTCGATCAGAACGGGATCATTGAAAAATCGTCGCTTGAAAAATACGTAAGCCGGCTGAACCTCTCACAGCATGCCTTCGACGACCGGTTGCTGATCGAAGCAAACGTAACAGCCTCACAGGTTTTGGAAAACCGGGTTCCCGTAGGCGCTTCGGGCTTTGAAGGCGACCTTCTGCTGAATGCCCTGAAAACCAACCCCACCTGGCCGGTTCGGGATTCTACCGGCATTCCCTTTCAAACCATCTCTTCCGAAGAACGGAATCCCATTGCCATGCTCGAATACACCAACGACCTCACCCGGACCACCCGGATCCTCGGAGGCGCTGCAGCTACGGTGAACATCCTTACCGGTTTGAAATACAAAGTGAACGTGGGCATCGATTACACCAACGCCATCCGCAAAATATCGCAAAGCCAGGAACTCTCCTACCTGAGAGCCGAACAGGGACGCGCCCAAATCAACACCAAGGAAATGCTGAACTACGTGATCGAACACATCGTCAGTTTCAACAAAACCTTTGGCAAACACACCATCGATGCTTTGGCCGGCTATTCTTTCCAGCACATCGAACGGGCCGGTTACAACCAACAGGCGGGC
>DAIMEA010000179.1:0-7803 GCA_036725585.1 Prolixibacteraceae bacterium
ATTTTGCCGGGGGAACCGTTGTTCACATGTCGGCCGGTTTTGCAGCTCTTGCCGGAGCCATCTTTTTGGGAAAACGCAAGGATTATACGAAACAGATTCAGCCCGCCAATATTTCCTTTGTATTGCTGGGCGCCGGTTTACTGTGGTTCGGCTGGTTTGGGTTTAATGCCGGATCGGCTTTGGCAGCCAATGGCACAGCCACCCTTGCCCTGTTAAACACCAACACATCGTCGGCAGCGGCCATGCTGGCCTATATCTTTTTCGATGCAGCCAAAGGCAAAAAACCGTCGGCCATGGGCGCTTCGATCGGGCTGGTTATTGGCCTGGTGGCCATCACTCCCGCAGCAGGTTTTGTCAATGTTGGATCAAGTATCTTTATCGGGGTTGCAGCAGCCATTATCAGCAACATCACCATCAACTACTTCGGCCATAAAGCCAACATCGACGATACCCTCGATGTTTTCCCGGCCCACGGTGTTGGCGGTATTACCGGAATGATTCTCACGGCTGTGTTTGCCAACGGGGTCGGATTAATTTACGGCGAAACCCAAACGTTTCTGTTCCATTTGCTCACCCTGGTCATTGTCACCGTTTTTGCCCTGGGCGGATCTTTCGCGCTTTATTGGGTCACGAATAAAATAATCGGAATGCGGGTTTCGCCCAATTCCGAAAAAATAGGGCTCGACCTGAGCCAGCATGACGAATCGTATGGCTTTGAATACAAAACAAAAGATTGATGGTTTTTTATTGTGTGTGAGGAAAATCCAATTAGCACGATGATTGGAAAAAGGCTGTCGTTCAAGGCAGCCTTCTCTTTTTTATCCTTCCGGGACAGGGTCGACTGGGAAAAGGCGATAGGACCGGCCTACGTTTTTTAAAAACGGAAAAGCGCCACCGGACCCCGGCAGCGCTTAACCAAAAGTTTAAACATAAACTTTATTGCAACAGTGAACGTACTTTTTCGGCGATGGCTTTGCCATCGGCTTTTCCGGCCAGTTCCCGGGTGGCCATGCCCATTACTTTCCCCATATCTTTCATCCCCGAGGCTCCGGTTTTTCCAATAATCTCCCGGATTTTTTCCGTAAGTTCTGCATCGGAAAGCATAACCGGCAGATAGCTTTCAAAAACAGCTACCTGTGCCATTTCGATCTCGGCCAGGTCGGAACGACCCTGCTGCGCATAGATCGCAGCCGATTCTTTTCCCTGTTTGGCCAGTTTTGCGATGATTTTGAGTGCATCCTCATCGCTGAGTTCCGACGAGGCACCACCGGCTGTTTTGGCTTCGAGCATAACCTTTTTTATACCCCGCAAAGCTTCGAGCCGGACCTTGTCCTGGGCCTTCATGGCCTCTTTGATTGCATTGCTGATTTCATCGAATAGTGCCATATAATCTCATTTTAAAGTTTCTATTATCCTCATTATGAAAATGAATACCATTTATCAATCGACATTGTCGTGCAAAAAGGTGTTTTTTTCGCTCAGGAATATTTCGTTGTTTTCATCGGTCGACAACGAAAGGCGCGACACTTTTTTATCGTCGCGGTTTTCCCTGCCCCCGAAAAGGATTTGCCGGCGCTTGTATGCGGGAATGCCTTCAATTTGCTCCAGCTCTTTTTCTTCGGCATGGGTAAAATCGGCATTGAAATCGACCGCGCCCTGTTCCGTTCGGGATTTGGCGCCCGGGTTGACCGAAGTGTACAAGCTGTCGAAATCGTCGATCGGACGTTCCACTTCGAAATGGATCGATTCCTGCTGGTGTTTTGGAACATCGATAAGGGGTTTTTTCCCGGAGAACGGTGCCCGATGTTCCGTATTTTCGGTAAGGGGGTGATAAATGGTTTCCATCTTTTGGGTTGCCAGGATCTCGGGGATGGAGCTGGTACTAAAGCCTGTTGCAACAACCGTAACCGCAATTTCATCGGTCATGGATTCATCCCGTCCGTTGCCCCAGATCAGATCGGCATCGTAGCCGGCCCTCGACTGAATGTAGTCGGTTATTTGCCCGATTTCATCCATAGTGATTTCGTCCTTCCCCGAAGTAACATTCAGAAGAATGTTGCGGGCCCCCTTGATGTTGTTGTTGTTCAAAAGAGGTGAATTCAGCGCATTTTCGATGGCATCGATGGCCCGGTTGCTCCCCGAGGCTACGGCCGAACCCATCAGGGCCACGCCGCTCTGCCGCATTACGGTTTCCACATCGGCAAAATCGACGTTGATGTATCCATGCACGGTAATGATCTCGGCAATTCCTTTTGCCGCGGTAGCCAAAACATCGTCGGCTTTTGAAAAAGCTTCCGAAATTTTGAAATCGCCGTACATTTCGCGGATTCGTTCGTTGTTGATGATCAACAGGGAATCGACATGGTTTTCCAACTCCTTGATCCCGTCGATGGCCTGTTGGATTCTTCTTTTGCCTTCGTTCCGGAACGGGATGGTAACGATGGCCACAGTGAGCAGGTCGAGGTCGCGACACGCTTTGGCAATCACCGGCCCGGCACCTGTTCCGGTACCCCCTCCCATTCCGGCGGTAATGAATACCATTTTGGTTTGATCGCCAATAGTACGCTTTACATCTTCGATGTTTTCGATGGCGGCCTGTCGGCCCATCTCGGGTTTGTTGCCTGCTCCACGTCCTTCGGTTAGCGAGGCGCCAAGTTGTACTTTTCGTGTTACCGGACTGTTGGCCAGGGCCTGCGAATCGGTGTTGCAAACAACAAAATCGACATCGGTAATTCCGCGTCGGTACATGTGGTTTACGGCATTGCTTCCGCCACCGCCCACTCCAATAACTTTAATAATGGCCTCATTATTCAGAGGCATATCAAAACTTGTGATAATATCGGGTTCCATGTTTCTGACCTTTTGCGATTGAGTTATTCCATTTCTGTGCTGTTTTCTTCAAAAAAGAGATCGAGTTGCCGCATAAACCAGCTACTCTTTGCCTTTTGCTTTTCTTTTGCCGGAGCCGGAATTTTGGTCTCTCCCTTTTTCCGGGTTTTTTTATCAACCGGAGCCGGATCCGGATTCTTCTCCACTTCAGCCATTTCGAGTTCTTCCGGTTTATCGTCGGCCGGGGGAAAAAGATCTTCGGCATCGGGCGCCAGAGCAACACTTTCTTCGGGTTCCCGGTCGAGATGCTGCAATATGGCCGAAGGATTCACACGAAATCCCGTTGCAATTACGGTAACGCTTATTTTCTTTTTCAGCTTCACATCGCAGCCATTCCCCCAGATAATATTGGCCTCCGATCCGGCTTTATCCTGAAGGAATTCGATAATTTCGCCAATCTCTCCTATGGTAATTTCATCTTCTCCCGAGCTAATGTTCAACAAAATATCCTTGGTGCCAAATATATTGTTGCTGTCGAGCAAGGGCGATTCGAGGGCTGCTTTTGCTGCCTGGATGGCCCGGTCGTCGCCTTCGGCAAAACCGGTACCCATGATAAACACCTTGCTTCCCGACATTACGGTATGCACATCGGCAAAGTCGATATTGATGTTCCCGTGAAGCGTGATGATTTCGGCTACACCTTTTACGGCGGTAGCCAAAATTTCATCGGCTTTGGAAAAAGCCTCGGATGCGGGAAGGTTTCCGTAAATTTCCCGGATCTTTTCGTTATTGATTACCAGCAGGCTGTCGACATGTTCCCGGATTTTCTCCAGACCATCCAATGCCTGTTCGTATCGTTTCCGTCCTTCCGAACGGGAAGGAACCGTTACAACGGCAATGGTCAGGATGTTCAGCTCACGACAGGCTTTGGCAATTACCGGTGCAGCGCCGGTTCCGGTACCTCCGCCCATACAGGCGGTGATAAAGGCCATGTGCGTGTTGGCTTCAAGGCAGGTTTTGATTTCCTCTATGCTTTCGATAGCCGCCTGCTCGCCCAGCTCGGGCATATTCCCGGCCCCGCGTCCCTTTGTAAGCGATTCCCCCAATTGGAAAGTTACGGGTACCGGGCTGTTTCGCAAAGCCTGGGCATCGGTGTTGCATATCATAAAGCCTACACCGGCAATCCCCTTCCGATACATATAATTGACGGCATTTCCGCCCCCTCCGCCAACACCGATAACCTTGATCTGTGCCGACTGGTTGGGTTCACAACAAAATGACAATAATTCGTCCGACATATTGAACGGTTTTTTATAGTTCTGAATCCTCTTCGTTGAAAAAAAGTGTTAGTTTTTCGACTACAGCAGTCCCAAAATTGAGTTTGGGTTTTTTCCGCTTTCGTGCAATCAATTCTTCATTCTGTGCATTTTCGTCGCGTAAAGCTTTGATTAATAACCCAAATACTGTTGCGAACTGGGGGCTTTCAAGTACTTTTTCCTGTTCGGGATTTAACTTGAAAATCGGGTAGCCGATCCGTACATCCATTCCGGTTTTGAAGCGAACCAACTGATTGATTTTTTCCAGTTTGGCACCCCCTCCCGTTAGCACAATCCCGGCGCCCAGCTTATCGGCAAAACCACTTTTCCCTATTTGGTAATGGACGCTTTCGAAAATTTCTTCCAGTCGTGCCTGGATAATGTAGGCCAAGCTCTTACACGATATTTCCTTGGGTTCAAATCCGTTCAGGCCGGGAATGGTCACCACCCGGTTGGCCGGAGCAAAATCGCCCAGCGCCTGTCCCCATTTTACCTTCAACAGCTCGGCATGTCGAAGCAATATCGAACAGCCTTCCTTAATGTCGAAGGTTATCATGTTGCCGCCAAAGGGGATGACCGACATATAGCGCAACACGTTTTCATAAAAGACCGAAAGCGTAGTAGTACCCCCTCCCAGATCGACCACAACCACCCCGGCTTCTTTTTCATCCTCGGTGAGAACCGATTCGGCCGAAGCAACAGGATTAACAATGGCCCGGACCATTTCGAAGCCGGCCCTTTTCAGGCTGGATTTCAGGTTTTCTTCGTAAGAAACCGGACCAACGACCACTTTGTATTCGGCATTCATTTCATTTCCGGCAGCACCAATGGGATTGGAAATACCTGTTTCTCCATCGATGGAATAAGCCTGATTGATAATGTGGAATATTTTCTCTCCCGGCACCTGCTCCAAGCCCTTCACCTGTTCGTACATCGCTTTAATATCGGCTTTTGTAATAATCTTTCCGGCTTCGATGCTTTTTTTCAGCGTTTTATCGATCGTTCGGAATTTTTGGCCCGAAAGATTAACATACAGCTTCTGAATGTCGCAGTTGGCTCTTTTTGAGGCTTCCGTAACAGCGGTGCGAATGGCATCGGCCGTTTCGTCAACGTTCAGGATTACACCTCTTCGGATACCGGCCGATGCGACCATAGAATATCCGATAATTTCGGCCTTTCCGGGCTGATGTTCTTTCCCGATGAGGCAAATGGTGGTGTTGGTGCCTGCATCGACCGCCGCAACAATTGGATTCCGATCACTCATAAATTGGGTCTATTTTGTTCATTATTGTTCATTTTTCCGGGTGCATACAATCTGCCCATCCCATTTCAGGGATATTTTTTTATACCGGTTCCACCCGTTCATCACAAAATCCTGTTCATACAACGCTTTCAAATGGACCAGCTTCTGTTCGAAGCCATCCAGTGAACCCATTTCAATTATCTGCCCTCCCAAACGGGGCACCAGGAGAAACTCATGTCCGGGAAGCACATGGATTTGTTGAATTTGCGCCCTCCAGAACTTGTTCTCGTTCAGGTACTGTACAAAATCCCGAAGGCCACGGTCCAGTTCGCCAAGGGGATTGTGCCCGGTAACGACCGGTACATTTTTTGTGTCGTTTTCGGGGAAAGGCATGGTACGCCCGGTTGCATCTACATACAGGATATCGGATCCGTTCATCACCTTCATAATGGGATCGGGCTGCTCAATTCGAATATTCAGGCATCCGCCCAAAAAGGACTGATCGCCCTTTTCGATTCCTTTATATACTTCGGCATTTTTAATCCAGGGATGTTTTTCTAGGATCTTTTCCATCCGTTCCGAATCAAGCGTATCGATCAGGCAACCCGTCAGTTTTTTCATTTTTCGGTCCAGTAATTTTTCCACCTGGTCCGCAGTAATGTATTGACGGTCGCCTCTGATTTCTACTTGGACTTTTGTACAGGGGAGTTTTCGCATTTCGAGGGTGGTAAACGAAAGCGAAACAACCATCAGCGCCAAAAGCAAGATCAGGAACCCCAGCCGTATGAAATTTCTTCTCTTCATCGTTTGGTCGTTTGTTGGTTCAACAGGATGCAAATGGGTTCAACCAGGCCATCGATGTTACCGGCGCCCAGCGTAAGCAGGACATCAAACGGGGTACGAAGCAACTCATTCGTAACCGATTGAAAAGAAACCCGTCGTTTTAGAGGACTCTTCATCTTCGAAAGAATCAGTTCAGACGTTACACCCTCGATGGGCTGTTCCCGTGCCGGATATATATCGAGCAGGAAGGTTTCGTCGAGTAAATCGAGGCTCGCGGCAAAGCCATCGGCAAAATCGCGCGTCCGCGTGAAGAGGTGCGGTTGAAATATTCCGAGCACCTTTTTCCGGGGAAAGAGTTCCTTTACTGCCAGAATGGTCGCTTTTAACTCTTCGGGATGGTGGGCATAATCGTCGATATACACCCGACGATCGTCTCGATAACGAATGTCGAAACGGCGTTCGACTCCGCGGTAGAGGGGAACGGCACGTTTCAGGTTCACGGGATCGGCCCCGGCCAAAAGAGCCACAGAAAGAGCAGCCACCATGTTCTCGACATTCAGCCTGCCGGGGTACTCCATCACAACATCCCGGATGATTAAACCCGGCGCATGAAAATCGAACCGATAGCGTTCCGATTCGATCCGGATATTCCCGGCATAGAAATCGGCTTCACTTTTGATGGAATACCGGTACAGGACCCGCCCGGATGGAGGGAATACCCCCTGGACTTCGCTTTTCATCAAAAGGATTCCCCCATCCCGAACCCGCCCGGCAAAACAATTAAATGCATCCAAAACGGAAGCATGGTCGCCATAAACATCGAGGTGATCGGGATCGGCCGAGGTAATTACCGCCAGCGAAGGGGATAGATGCAGAAACGACCGGTCGAATTCATCGGCCTCTGTAACGGTCCAGGCATCGGCACTGCCGGGAATCAGCAGGTTCGAGGCGAAATTATTCGATATTCCGCCCAGAAAAGCTCCCGGGCTCATTCCCGATTCCCGGAGCAGGAATGCAGTCATCGTCGAAACCGAAGTTTTACCGTGGGTTCCTGCCACCGCAATGCACTTTCGTTCCCTCGTCAGGAACCCCAGTAATTCACTTCGCTTTACAAGAGTATATCCGTTTTCGGCCAGATGGCGCAATTCGAGGTGGGAATCGGGCACGGCCGGAGTACGGACAACCAGCGTGTTGTTGCATGTAAAAAGAGCAGGAAGTTGATTGATGTCTTCCTTATAGTGGATTGTAATACCTTCGCTTTCGAGTTGTCGGGTAAGTGGGGTTTCGACCCGGTCGTATCCGGCAACATTTTTACCCATTATACGGGCATAGCGGGCCAGAGCGCTCATGCCTATTCCGCCGATGCCCAAAAAATAGAGGTTTTCTATGGTGTTAAAATCAATCATTCTTCGCTGCCAGTTGGATGATCCGTTCGGCAATATCGGAAGCGGCATCGGGTTTGGCGAGCCGTTCGATATTTTCCGACAAGTGTTTCAATTGAACAGGGTTGCCAAGCAGTTCAAGCGCTTCGGGGATGAGTCGGGTAACGGCCTCCGCATCGGGAATCATTATTGCGGCTCCCTTATCGACCAGGGCCCGGGCATTTTTTGTCTGATGGTCCTCGGCCACATT
>DAIMEA010000180.1:0-7793 GCA_036725585.1 Prolixibacteraceae bacterium
AGCTGCTGCAATAGCCGGGTCGTTCGGCAGAAAAACAGTGATCACATCGGTGTTGGTGATGTCTTTTATCGCCTTGGTGGTGTAATTGAAAACGCAATTGGCTACATAAGTCGTTACCCCTTCATCGTTTACATACGAAGCCTGGGCAATTTTTTCGAGATAGCGGAGAAGGGTGGTTGCCCGGCTGGCGGGTGTTAACGACGAAACCGATAGCACATTGCCAATGTTGCCGTTCGAAAAAAGGATGGCCCTGTCGAGGGCAAACGACTGGCCGTTTTTCGACCCGCTGTTGATTTTCATGGAGATCCGGGGACGTTTTCCTGCAGCATTTCCACTGGCATATATTTCTCCGTCCCTGTATCGGACATATTCATCACCGTAGGTTTTAATCAATCCGGTACCCTGGGTTGGATCGACGCCGTTTGCAATCATTTCCGTATTGGTTAACACAATATGCAGATTGATGAAACGGGCCAGGGCCGAAGTGACGTGTGTGCCCAGATCGGGCCGGTCGGTGTCGGTGGTAAATTCCCAGGCCAGCGAGGCGGCATTGTATTTGAAACCGGCCTGGGCCATCTGTTCGTTGGTAATCAGAAACAAAAAATAATTGCTGGCCGTATTTTTCAGGGTCGATACCAGGGGCTCCAGAGTAGTCAGGGCCTGGTACATTAAAGAATAGTTGGGATTAAGGATGACATCGCCCAACACCGTGTTAAATGCATCGGTATTTTGAACTTTGTTTACAGCATAGAAGATCCCGTTGCTTCCGATCTCTTTTTTGAAAACATCGCTTTGGGCATCGAAACGTGCTTCTTCGCCATAAGGATTTTGTGTGATCGCAAACTTGCTGGGCCATACCGTAGTCCGGAAAAGATGGGCATTCACCAGTTCCTGGATGACAAACGAGGGCATTTCGTCGAGCGACCGATAGCCGTATTTAAAAAACTTGTTGTTGTAGAATTCGTTCAAGGCCTCGTTCGAAGGGGCAAACAGGGTCCATCCGTTGATTTGGGCGTCCATTTGACTGCCTCCGCCGTATTTCAGATAATTTTCACAATTGAGGGCAAAGCTGCAATAAGGGTAATCTTTGATAAAAACAACCGCGCTTTTTCCCGACGACTGTTCGTATTTCAGCTGAAAATTGTCGGATGCTTTGGTGTAGCTTACCAGATAACGGTCGAGAATGTTCTTAAACTCGGAACAGGCTTCGGTTTTGGTCAGAATTTCTTCCAGATTATTGAGCGGAAGAATAACCCGGTCGACCACGTGGATGATTCCGTTCTCGGCCCACAAATCCGGCTCAAGCACTTTTGCATCGGCAACATTGAACGGGGTTAGCTCCGTGTTGGGATAAAAATACCGGTAATCGTACGACGAAAGGCCGGCCTTGGCCATAAAGTTAGCAGTGAAGAAAGGGATATTCTTTTGGTTATAATCGTTTTCCTCAAAACCTCCCGGCACCGATACTTCCGACTCTACAGCATTCATGTCGATGACGGTTTTTTCTTCTCCCCGGGCAACATCAAAATCGGAATAAACCCATTTATATTTAAAGGTAGTGCGCTTAAACGCAACATCGGTTTTCGATTCTTCGGTTGCGGTGGCGGATGCATTTTGGAAATCATCGATTTGCTCAAAGGAAGCAGGGCTCACGGTTAAGGAATAACTGACAAGGTCCCGGGCCATTTCATCCGTCATATCGCTGACAGAATTGAGCCCCTGAGCGCTTAAAAAAGCCGAAAAAGCTTCGTCGGTCGGGGCGAAAACGGTATAATAACCCGCTCCTTTTAGGGTTTGCGCATAACCCGCCTTGTCGATGCAGGCAAGGTATTGAGAAAAAGTTCCCTTTTCCTTAAGCTGTTGATAAACAGGAGGCGCAAGCCATTCAGGGCGCTGGTATTGCTCTTCTTTTGCCTTGTTGCAGCCCGAAAGCAGCAAGGCGCTGAGGGAAAAGAGCCAAAAAACGTACACAGAAGATCTATTCTTCATGGTTGTAAGGTTTAAAAAAATGGAACAATCAAAGTTTGCAAGAATCAAGTAGGTTTATGGGTAAAAACGTACAGGGTATCCATGACAAATTGGTATATTTGGGTAAATTTTTTTTCTTTTTCCGGGTTTTTTACGCTTTTACCCGAATCATCCCGGAGCAAAATTGGAGGAGCAGGTACTATGAAGTACGGATTTCTTGGATTTTTATTAGGGTGTTCGCTGTTGGCTTATACAAATGATATACTATTTGAGCACCTGACCACCAACGACGGATTGTCGAATAACCTGGTACGTGCCATTGCACAGGACCAGGAAGGTTATTTGTGGTTTGCCACTTCCGGAGGCCTGAACCGATACGATGGTCATTCTTTCGATATATATAAAACCATCGAAGGAGATCCCTACAGCTTAAGCGAATCGAGACTCAGCAATATTTTTCAGGACCAGAAAGGTTTTATATGGGTACGAAGTTCGCTGGGCAACATGCATCGTATTGATCCTTCTCAACATCGGGTTCTCAATTTTCAGGAGCAAGGCTTTCTCCCACAAGGGACCCATGTATTGGACCAGCATATTACGAAAAGAGGCGATATTTGGCTGATTCTTAATACAGGACTATTGCAGGTTTCTTATCCTAACGGTAAGGATAATGATTTTGAAACCCGTTATTTCGACCATCGCAATCTTTTACCCGACAATACCATTCATTTTGTTTATGAAGATCGCAGGAACATCCTTTGGGTTGGTACCGATAAGGGATTGGTCCGGTTTGAATTTTCAAAAGACCATCCGGAGTTTTCGTCCCAGACTTTTTTTGCGTCGGAAGAGGTTCCCTTTCTTTGTGTGGGTGAGTTCGGAGAATTCCTTTATTTCGGTACCGGGACAAAAAAGCTGCTCGTTTATGAACCACAGGATAAGACCTTTTTAACCCTTGACTGGAGCAGTAAGTTACGCGGGAACATCAGCAGTATGGAAAGCAACGACCAACAAGCCATTCTTCTGGGTACCGCTATGGGGGATGTTGTTTTGTATGAACCCGCGCAGGAGAAACATACTTATTTTCAGCGTTCCGATAATGGACAGCTGGATGCACGGCTGATTTCCAATATTTATTCCGACAGTTATGGAACTTTTTGGCTGATAACCGAAAAACGGGGTATTTATCATTTCGACCCTCATGAAAAGGCCTTTCGTTACTATGATTTAAACGCTTCCAACCGGATCTTTCTGGGCGAACCGGATAAGCAAATTGTACTGAGGACAGCAACCGGGATTTATGGATCGGTATCAACGGGGGCGGATTGTTCCTTTTCGACCGGAAAACAAACCAGTTCAGGCAATACAATCACGACCCGAATCACAGCGGCAGTTTATCTTCTGATATTATTTTATCATTGTACGAGGATCGATCGAAAAATCTTTGGATCGGTACCTCTTATGGCGGGGTGAACAAAATTTCGCTGAAAAAGGAACAGATACGCCGAATAACACCGGTTGATTCACCAAAAACCGGTTTTGATAACTACATACGTTCCATAACTACCGATGTGTTGGGAAATATCTGGGTGGGTACTAAAGCAGGAAAGATTTTTGTCTACCGGGGTGAAAAGAAGTACGGGAGCATTCCCGACGATATGGACCAGGCCGGAAATTTTCCGGCAACCAATGTGTACTGTCTGTTTTTCGACAACGAACATAACTTGTGGATCGGAAGCAAGGGGAATGGGATATATGTAATCCGCTCGCTCCTCAATTACATCAACGATCTGGGGAACAAGCGTATCGAAGTGGTCCATTTTGTACACGAACCCGGCAATAATAATTCGTTGATATCGAACGATGTGTATAGTATCAAGCAGGACGTTCACGGTCAATTCTGGATCGGGATGCTGAATGGAGGCTTGAATTTGTTGACCGATCCGTTCCGGAATCCTGTTTTTCAGCAAATTTTTAAGGATGAAGGAAAAGAAAGCGGAATCGTATCGAACGAGGTACGTGATCTCTTTTTCGACAAACAGCAAAACCTTTGGATCGCCACATCCGAAGGAGTCAGTATTTTGGGAAATAAATACCTGAAAGCGGATAAAAGAAAGTTTATCAACCTGCAAGCGTCGATCACCGATCCCAATAGTATGATGGGGAAAGTGGTGTATCAGATCCGGCAGGCACAAAGCAACGATATCTATCTGGCTACGCTCGACGGCGGAGTTAATCAATTGAAAGCAAATGATTTTCGTCAGGGGGTTTTCCGGTGGTCGCATCAGAACAGTCCGATTCTGAGTACCAATGTGTATTGTATGGAAGAGGATAACGAGGAAAACATCTGGTTGGGTACCGACAATGGATTGTACCGCTTAAACCCTGCCAGCGGTATTGTTGAAAAATATCGGATTCGTAGTTCCCTGGTGCCCCTTACATTTTCGGAAAATTGTTCGGGAAAAACCCTGAAACAGGAGTTGGTTTTCGGAAGCAGCAATGGTTTTATCCTCTTTCATCCCGATTCAATCAAAAAGGACACCACGCAATATCCCATAAAATTTTCACGTCTGGAAATCAATGGAGAACGTATTTCAAGCCGAAATTCGGGCATTTTAAAACAATCGATTGAATCACAGAAAGAGATCCGGCTGATGCATTCCCAAAACAACATCAGTCTCTATTTTTCGGTTCTTGATTATGTGGAACCCGAAGCCATTCAATATTCCAGCTATCTCGAAGGGTACGACAATTTTTGGAGTACGCCCTCAACCAGTAACTCAGCCCACTACCGGAAGTTGCCTCCCGGATCCTATCTTCTTAAAGTGAAGGCAACCAACAGCAGTGGAGCCTGGATCCGGAAGCCTGCCGAACTATCCATCAACATCCGCCCCCCGTTTTGGCGCTCCACTGCCGGTTACATCCTGATTATTCTTATCGTTTCATCACTGGTTACTTTTGTGACCATCGCCCTTTATCGTCAGATCCTGTTCCAAAACAGAATCAAAATCGAAAAGGCCATAAACGAAAAACGAATGGAATATTATACCAATATATCCCATGAGTTCAAAACGCCATTGTCGTTGATTCTAAATCCTGTCGAAGAAATTATCATGAGTCATAAAAGTTCCGATTTTGCCCGCGAAAAGGGGATGCAAATCAAACGGAACGCGATCTATCTGAAACGCCTGATCGAACAAATCCTCGATTTCCGAAAGATTCGTGAAGGAAAAATGCCCCTGAACGTTGCCGAAGTCAATATCATCGAATTTTTTCGCGAAATCTATCTTGTTTTCCTGCCACTGGCCCAAAGGATGGGTATCCTGTTCGAATATGACGATCGACCCGACTCGTATATGGGTTATATCGATATTCGTCAACTCGAAAAAATTACATACAATCTCCTGTCGAATGCTTTCCGCTTTACGCCAAAAGGCAAGCATGTTTTTCTGAAAGTGGCGATTGACGAAGCGGCCGGATTGTTGAAGCTGGAGGTGGAAGATGAAGGTGTGGGCATTGAAGAACAGGAACTTTCGAAAATATTTGATCGTTTTTACAACAGCAAAAACAGTTCAGGGATCGGATTGTTTTATACCCGGGAACTGGTCATCCTGCATAAAGGGGAAATTACGGCAGGCAACAACCGAAAAGGTGGGGCTACTTTTACTGTAGTGCTTCCGGTCGATAAAAACAGTTACCCCGAAAAAGAAAGGATTCAAAATGCTTCGGCGCCTCTTGCTTTCGACCTGAACTCAATCAGTGATATCGAAACCATTGTAACGTCTGAAATACAGACCGGGAGAATACATTCTCATCATGTTGGACACCTCGAACGGGTTTTGATCGTTGAAGATAACCGGGAACTTCGGAATTATTTGTCGAGCGAACTATCGGTAATGTACAAAGTATTGGAGGCCAAAAATGGGGAAGAAGGCGTGGAACTCGCACGAAAAGAATTACCGGCATTGATTCTCAGTGATGTCCAGATGCCGGGGATGGATGGTTACCAACTGACCCGGATTCTGAAAAACGATTTCAATACCAGCCATATTCCCATCGTCTTGTTAACGGCCGAATCATCCGAGGTCAATATGTTAATGGGAACCGAATGCGGTGCCGATGATTTTATCATGAAGCCTTTTCAGCTCAATTACCTGTTAGCCCGCATTGAACAAACCATTTTGCAACGAAAGAAACTGAAAGAACGATTTGAGCGCGATTTGGCAGAAAACAACCGCTCGCTAAACCAAAGCCCGAAAACCGAATCCGGATTTCTGGACCAGGTACAGAAATGGATCAACGCCAATATGGCAAATCCCAATTTGAATGTCGATTTTCTGGTTGCACAAATGAATATCAGCCGCACATTATTTTTCAAAAAAATGAAAGCAGCCAGCGGATATGCCCCAAACGAATATTTACGGATGGTAAAAATGAAAGAAGCTGCCCGCCTTCTGAAAACAAGCGACCAAACGGTAAGCGAAATCGGTATGGCAGTTGGTTTCAGCGATTCGAATTACTTTGGGAAAACCTTTAAAAAGTTCTACGGTACAACGCCGTCCGAATTCCGGTCGGAATCGCAAAACAAGCAGTATTTATAATAAAAAAAGAAAGAGGCCTACTTTTTTTGGTGGCCTCTTTTTTTCTGCCCGGAAAATCCGAGAGATTAAAGTTGCATAAGGGGAACAACTTTGGGAGTATTGGATAAAGGTCAAAGCAATTCCCGGGCAGAGGATTTGAAAAGAGGAATCCTCTGTACAAAACTGGATTCATTTTCATTTCAAAAGTGATCATTCTGTTTTTTGTTTCCAAAAAAGATTCGTGAATGGCAGGAAATACTTCGTGAACGGTTGTTTTTTTTGTGTGAACTGCAAATCCATCTCGTCGCTGTCTGGCTCATTGTCGGTTTTCTTACATGGCGAACGCCTCTATTTTAAGCGTCGTCTTTCTTTGGTGAAAGATGAAAAGCAAACGAACAGATTCGGACAAATGTTTCGCTCAAATATTTACTCAATAAATGGGGGTTTACCGACCCTTTCCTTTATAAAAGCTGCTTCCAATCAAACGCGAATAAAATCAACAAATTTTTACATACAGGAATCTAAAATACCAGAATAAACCAATTTGTCGTGCATGCAATGTACTATTTTACCCATGAAAGTTCGCAATAATACCAAACTTTGTACAATATATATATCGTGTTTATCCAAAATTGTGGGTAAGCAAAGGGATGTATTTGAAATAAATGTAAAGCAAGCTTCAAAATTGAAATCGAACACCCCATAAAACAACGGAAAAGGATAATTCGATTAAAATCCAAATAACAGATCTAAACAAATCTAATCTATTGTTACTATGAAAATGACAAAAAACTTCGAAACCGCTAAGGAAGAATTTCTTATGGGAAAATTCTTCCTTTCGAAGCGAGTGACTTTGTTTCTATTGTTCATGATTGCCGTAAATGTTCTTGCCATGGCTGTTCCTGATTCCAATTTACAAGGCCAGCAAACAACGATTACCGGTATCGTAACGGACACCGAAGGTCAGGTCTTGCCCGGTGTGAATATTGTGCTAAAAGGGACCAGCATTGGTACCATAACCGATTTCGACGGAAAGTATCAAATTAGCGTTGACAAATCCGATGCCGTACTTGTTTTCCAATATATTGGATTTATCAAACAGGAAATTGAAGTTCGGGGCCGTTCAGAAATAAATATGGTTCTTTCGGAAGATGTTACCCGGCTGGACGAGGTCGTGGTTGTGGGTTACGGAACCGTCAAAAAGACCGATATAACAGGCTCTTTATCTTCAGTATCGGAAAGCGTTCT
>DAIMEA010000181.1:0-7753 GCA_036725585.1 Prolixibacteraceae bacterium
CGCTCTCGATGCCGAAAATACTGTTGAATGGAACTATTTTGAAAAGACCGAAGATGCCGTGCGCCATCTTCAAAACAAAGGATACGACGTATTTGCCGTGGAACAGGTCGATAAAAGCACTCTGCTTCCCGATTTCATTCCGGCCGAAGATCAAAAAATTGCCCTTGTTTTTGGGAACGAAGTGAAGGGTGTTCAGCAAAGCGTAATCGATTTGTGCCGGGGCGCCATCGAAATTCCCCAGTACGGAACCAAACACTCTTTCAATGTATCGGTAAGCGCCGGCATTGTTCTCTGGGATTTATTTTGCAAAATGGTTTACCCCGACCGACAAAGCCGTTTGTAAACTCCTGCTGCGGGGAAAAATCATGGTTTTCTTGTGCAAATCTTTTGAACTTTCCATAAAAAAAAGATGAAAGCAATCGTTAAAAGCCGACCCCAACGCGGACTCTGGATGGAAGAGGTTCCGGTTCCCGTCCCCGGAGCGAATGAGGTTGTTCTGAAAATAAAAAAATCAGCCATTTGTGGCACCGATCTGCATATCTACAAATGGGACGAATGGGCACAACAAACCATCCGTACGCCCCTGATTATCGGGCACGAGTATGTTGGGGAAGTTGTCGAACGCGGATCGGAAGCCACCCAGTACTCGATTGGCGACCGGGTTACGGCCGAAGGGCATATAGCCTGTGGACACTGCCGGAACTGCCGCAGGGGGCGCCAGCATATCTGCGATCATACCGTAGGGATCGGGGTGAGTCGCGACGGAGGGTTTGCCGAATATGTGTCTGTGCCGGTGAGCAACGTTCTGAAGATCGACGCCCGGATACCCGATGAGATCGTTTCCATAATGGATCCCCTGGGAAATGCCTGCCATACAGCCTTGTCCTTTCCATTGATTGGAGAAGATGTCCTGATCACCGGTATCGGAGGTCCTATTGGCGCTATGGCCACCGCCATTTGTAAATTCGTCGGGGCGCGCAATGTTATGGGTACCGACCTGAGCCCTTATCGCAGAGAGCTGGCACGGAAAATGGGAGCCGACGAAGTCATCGATCCCCGGACCGACTCCTTTGAAGAAGCCATGAAGCGTATGGAAATGATTGCCGGTTTTGATATCGGTCTCGAATGTTCCGGATCACCGATTGCTTTCAACGATATGATCAATCACATGTACAACGGCGGAAAGGTTTCGTTGCTCGGCATACTGCCTTCCTCAACCACCATCAACTGGAGTAAGGTGATCTTTAAAGGTTTGACGCTTAAGGGAATTTATGGTCGCGAAATGTTCGAAACCTGGTACCAAATGGAAATGATGCTGACCCGGGGGCTCGATATCAATCCCGTTATCACGCACCGGTATAAAGCCGACGATTTTCAGAAAGCTTTCGATATTATGGAAGAAGGCAATTGTGGAAAGGTTATTCTCGACTGGGAGAGTGATTGATCTTCTTTTTGTGTGTGCTGAGATTTTTCCTTTGCTGTCATCATCTGGTTGTATTCACGGATGATTTTCTGCATGTTCCCGATTCATTCCCCTGGTTGGCGATTTTATTCTTCAACAGGATAAAGCCAACGATCGTGTCTTCGTTGAGGATAATGATGTACCCCGGGTAAGGTGTCCAGAGTTTGATTGTATCGGTAAAATCCTGACATAACGATCGGTATGGGAAGGCAGACAATGGGAGAGAAAAAAAAATCAGCCGTTTCATATTCCGTTTTTTTTTCGTAATATAAGATACGGTTTTTTGAGGAATGGAGAATTATCAAACACATGTTCGCTTTATGAAAAATATTCTTGAAAATTACCTGGCCGGATCGGAAATCGATTCCAGTCAGAAGAAAGAAAATGCCGGACCCGTTATAACGATTTCCCGGGAGTGTGGATGTTCGGCCAACCGGATTGCCATTAAACTTTCCAAAATTCTTACCGGATACAATTATCAGTCGGGGATCAAAAAAGATGTGGAATGGAAATGGGTGAACAAGGAAGTGATTGAGCAGGCTGCGTGGGAACTGGAAATCAATCCGGAGAAAATCAAAAGTGTTTTTCAGGGCGAGGCCAAAGTAAGCGTTCATGACGTGACAACAGCTTTTTCAACCCAGAAGGTATACGATGCCGACGACCAGAAGGTGATCGATACGGTTACCGGTATTATCTATCAGATGGCTTTCAAAGGGAACTGTGTGATCGTGGGCAGGGGGGCGGCCATCGTTGCCCGCGACATTCATCGCCGGCTTAGCTTAAAACTACAGGCACCTCTGGAATGGCGGATCAACCGGATCAAACAAATGAGCAACCTGAACTACGATGCAGCCCGGGAATATGTTCTGGAAGTCGACCGCCAACGGGATCTCTTTATTGAGCACCTCGCCGGGCGGAAAGTCGATACCAACGATTTTGATGTGGTTTTTAATACAGCCACCCTCACCGACGACCAGATTGTAAATGCCGTTGTGAACCTGATCCGTGACAAACAAATTATGGATTAGGGATCTTGTTCCGAATACTGCACACGTTTTCATTTTTTAGGCATATTTGCTGCCAATGACAGTTTTCGACCAGCGTGTCATCTCGATCCCGATAGAAGCTATCGGGACGTAGCGGAGAGAGAGATCATTTGTTACAAGGGATTCCTCCTCCTGCATCGTCGGAATGACACCTCTTTTACAACTGTCATAAAAAACATTATGCCCGAAAAATTTGGATGAATAACTACTAATATCGGAGCAATCGATCCTCATTTTTTTTTTGTTTCGCTCCTTCCTTTTTATCAATGTTAAATAAATGATAACAATCAAAAATCCTTTTTTCACCCTTCGTCATCCCGGTTTATAATTGGTAATATTGCGCCGATTTTTCGTAAAATGGAGAGAATTTTTTATTCGAAAACCCTCCGTTCCGAGAAGGGATGCAAAACTGTCCGAAAAAATCGATCTGCCAACAATTGAAGAAGAAAACGAATCGGTTTTTTATCCAAAGAAAACCGAAACAGGTGATCGGAAGATTGAAATAGTTTAGTTAATAGCAAACATATGAACAACAATTTTGAAATTGCCCTGCAACTTTTGGGAATCGGTATGCTGACAGTATTTGCCATTCTCTTCCTGGTTGTTTTTCTTGGAAATATCATCATTCGTTTTGTAAACCGTTTTTTGCCGGAAGCAGCAGCGGAAGGAACCGGGAAAGCAAAGCCCGTAATTTCCGAACTGGATCCAAAAATCGTTGCCGTTATTGTAAGCGCTGTGAAAACGCTTACCGGTGGAAAAGGACAGGTTGAAAAAATTGAGCGGGTATAAAACACGTATTGAAAAATCGAAAAATTCTAGTTATATGAAGAAACGCACGGTTAAATTTTCGTTAGTATACCGCGATATGTGGCAATCGTCGGGAAAATATTTGCCACGGGTGGATCAATTGGTAAAGGTGGCTCCTCATATTGTCGATATGGGTTGTTTTGCCCGGGTCGAAACCAACGGGGGTGGATTCGAACAGATCAACCTTCTTTTTGGGGAAAACCCGAATAATGCTGTACGGCAATGGACCCAACCGTTCAAAAAGGCCGGCATTCAAACCCACATGCTCGACCGGAGCCTGAATGGATTGCGCATGAGCCCGGTTCCGGCCGATGTACGCAAACTGATGTATAAAGTGAAAAAGGCACAGGGAACCGATATTACCCGTCCTTTCTGCGGTTTGAACGATCCCCGGAATATCCTCGATTCGATTAAATATGCCCGCGAAGCCGGAATGATTGCCCAGGCTGCCCTGAGCCTTACGTATTCAAAAGTGCATACCGTTGAATCGTATGTCGAATTGGCCGATACCCTGATTAAGGGTGGAGCCGATGAAATCTGTCTGAAGGATATGGCCGGTATAGCCCGTCCGGCATGGCTGGGAAAAATTGTAGAAGGTATTAAAGCCAAACACCCCGATATTCCCCTTCAGTACCATTCCCATTCAGGTCCCGGATTCGCCATGGCGTCCATTCTTGAAGTATGCCGCGCCGGGGTCGAATACATCGATGTGGCCATGGAGCCCCTTTCCTGGGGAACCGGGCATGTCGACCTGCTGGCTGTTCAGACAATGCTGAAGGACGCCGGCTTCGATGTCCCTGAAATCAATATGGATGCGTATATGAAGGTTCGCAGCCTGACCCAGAGCTTCATCGATGACTTTCTGGGCTATTATATCGACCCGAAAAACCGGTACATGAATTCCCTGCTCATAGGTCCCGGACTGCCTGGGGGAATGATGGGATCGTTGATGGCCGACCTGGAAACCAACCTCGAAAGTATCAATAAGTGGAAGGCAAAAAACAACCAGCCCGAACTCAGCCAGGACGACCTGCTGGTGAAACTATTCAACGAAGTAGAATACATTTGGCCCATGGTTGGTTATCCACCGCTGGTAACCCCATACAGCCAGTACGTAAAAAACCTGGCGCTCATGAATGTCATGCAACTCGAGAAAGGAAAAGAACGTTGGAGCATGATTGCCGATAACATCTGGGATATGCTGATGGGCAAAGGCGGGAAACTTCCCGGCGAACTGGCCCCCGAGATTCTTGCTCTGGCAAAAGAACAGGGGAAGGTTGAATTTACCGAGAACCCCCAATCCTTGTTCCCCGATGCACTTCCCAAATTCCGTAAGGAGATGGAGGACAACGGATGGGATGTGGGCCCCGACCAGGAAGAACTGTTCGAACTGGCCATGCATCCCGAGCAATACCGGGCATATAAATCGGGCGCTGCCAAAAAAGCATTTGAGGAAGATCTGGCCAAACGAAGGGCCGAAGGAGGTGGTTTGATTGTGAAGGCCCCTGCAGCTGCCGAAACTGTTGTGCCCATAGTTGCCGGACAACCCACGGCAATGAACATCAACGTGAATGGTGAAAATTACCGGGTTACGGTGAGCTATGGTACTTCGGCAGGAGAAGCTTCGGCGCCGGCTCAGGGAATGGCTCCGGTTGCTGCTGCCCCGGCAAGCGTGCCGGTCGAGGCAAAAGAGATCCTCGCTCCCCTTGAAGGAAAATTTTACCTGACCAAAAACAGTTCCGAAACCCCGGTAAAAGTGGGCGATGTTATTAAAGAAGGCGACCTGATCGGATACATCGAGGCCATGAAAACCTTCAATGCCATCAAAGCCGACAAAGCAGGGAAGGTCATTCAAATTGCCAAATCGAGCGGTGAGGATGTTGAAGAGGACGATGTGCTGGTATTGGTTGGCTAATTGAAACAGGAAACAAACCCATTTCTTCGTTACCGGAATTCTGCCAGTCGGTTGACCGGGATTCTCTGAAAATGATTTCCGGACGTAAAGGGGATTTGTTTGATTGAATTCACGACACTATGGATATTTTAAGAAGATTATTCGATATGACTGCCCTGGGCAGTCTGATCAACGACCCGGCGCCACTGCTAATGTTGGCCATTGGCGCTTTGCTGCTCTACCTGGGCATTCGCAAACAATACGAGCCCCTGCTCCTGATCCCGATTGCTTTCGGGGTGATCCTGGCGAACCTGCCCGGCGGGCAGATGGGGGTGGTGCCCGGCGATATGATCGAACTGGAGAACCATCGGTATATGAACCTATTCGAAATTGCCCACGAGTACGGGATTATGAATTACCTTTATTATTCCCTGATCAAAACCGGTTTGTTGCCGCCCATTATTTTTATGGGCGTAGGTGCATTGACCGATTTTGGCCCCATGCTCCGGAACTTGCGCTTGTCGCTTTTTGGCGCTGCAGCCCAGTTGGGCATTTTTACGGTTTTGCTGGTAGCTATCGCCTTTAAATTCACACCGAACGAAGCGGCTTCGCTGGCCATCATAGGAGGCGCCGACGGACCTACCGCCATTTACACTACCATTAAACTGGCTCCTCATTTATTGGGGCCTATTGCTATAGCTGCCTATTCGTATATGGCGCTGGTACCGGTGATTATTCCGTTGGTGGTAAAATTGACCTGCTCTGAAAAAGAGCTAAAAATCAACATGAAAGAGATGGATAAGCTTTATCCGCCGAAACATCAGATCAAGAACCTACGTGCAGCGAAAATTGCCCTCCCCATTGTGCTGGGTATTGTCATTTCCATTTTTGTGCCTTCGGCTGTACCCCTGTTGGGTATGTTGCTTTTTGGAAACCTGGTAAAGGAAGTGGGTGTGAATACTCTTCGTTTGAGCGAAGCAGCCAGTGGCCCCATAATGAATGCAGCTACCATTTTCCTGGGATTGACCGTTGGTGCCACCATGACATCAAAGGTGTTCCTCGATCCAAAAACCATCGGGATTATTGTGGGTGGTTTCTTTGCTTTTGCTATTTCGGTATTCGGAGGGATTGCCGCTGTGAAGGTTTATAACCTTTTTGCCAAAAAGAAAATCAATCCGTTAATCGGGGCGACAGGGCTTAGTGCGGTACCTATGGCTTCGCGTGTTGCCAACGAAATTGCGCTGAAATACGATACGAAAAACCATGTATTGCAGTACTGCATGGCCAGCAATATTTCGGGCGTGATCGGGTCGGCCGTAGCAGCCGGTGTGCTGATCTCTTTCCTGAGTTAAAAAATTTGTTTATGATCCAAAGAAGGGGATTGTCTGTGAAGGCAGTTCCTTTTTTTTTGCACGTACATAATGAATACGGTTTGGGTACGTTTCCCAAATAAAAGGGACAGGTTTTGTATTTCAGTCACGCTCAATTGAACGGGCATAACGTACAAAACAGAACCAAAATGTACAACTTAACCCTTTTATCCTTCCATCTTCCCCTTTCATTTATTCCTTTTGGTTTTTATTTTATAGCCAATGAATATGAACACACAAATGCACTGTTTGATGTTAATCCTCCTTTTGCCTGCTTTAAATCTGAATGCAGGGAAAGTGCCGTTCAGAGAGACGGCTGCAGAGGAATGGAACGTGGTCGATGATTTCGGCCCTGTGAAAATTTATGACCGATGGTTGAAAACAGATTCGCACTCTTCATTCAGGGAGTGCAAGGGAACTGTTGTGGCAACCTGTCCTGCCGAAAAAGCATTCCGGTTTGTTTGTGATCCTGCGACAACCGGTCAATGGATGAGCGGCATTGAAAAAAATGAGGAAATTGCGCGCGATGGGAAGGAATGGCTGGTTTATTCCTGTTATAAAATTCCCTGGCCCTTTGAAAACCTCGAGATGTATTCCCGCTTTAAAACCCGCTGTTCGTCTGCCGGCGATTTTGAAATAGCCATTCACAGCGAGGATGAATGTGATTCCTTCCCTTCGACATGCAGGCGGCTGACCGATTATCGTGCACACTGGAAATTCAGACCTGTTGATGATGAACGGGTTGAGATCACGTTAATCACCTATACCACCACACCCCCGTTTGTACCCCTTTTTATTCAGGATCCAATCCTGATGGCCATTTTTAAAAACAACCTGTTGCGACTGAAACGAAAACTTGAAGTTGAAAACGAAAAAAACAATCGGATATGAAGCGTATATGCAGCTATGCTATCGTAACAGGAGCCAGCATGGGATTGGGAAAATCGCTGGCCATCGAACTTGCCTCCAGAGGCAGGAACATGATCATCGTGTCGCTAAAAAATGAAGGTCTGCCCGAGCTGGCCTCTAAAATGAAAAGAACATTCGGAGTGGATGTGATCGCCTGGGAGACCGATTTGTCTAAAGCATCGTGCGTGGATGAATTTGCCGGTTGGGTAAACAGCCATTATGCGGTTGATGTGTTGGTTAACAATGCAGGAATTGGCGGCACTGC
>DAIMEA010000182.1:0-7749 GCA_036725585.1 Prolixibacteraceae bacterium
ACGAGGGGTAAGGCGAAAGTCGTCTGTGACGACACCCTATCACGCGAAGCGTGAATAGTAACTTTTAATCATCCGTGTACGGACTTGTTGCTTTCTTCTCGTCACAGACGAGTTACTGCCTACCCCTCGTTTCCGTTGCACTCAAACGAGGGGCAGTACGGAATATTTCCGCGACTTGTGCTGAGCAAGTCGAAGTAAGCGGCCGGTTATCCTGTGTCCTTTGGTTCAAATTTATCCCTTCCTACCTTGCTGAAAACCTTCAGCAAGGACAATCAACGAACGCGCTACGGCGCAAATCTACCTTGTTCAGAAAGTACTGAACGGCCTGACCAGCATTTAAAGATCCAGTCCAGACATGGTTGTCGAGCTATTTGAACACGAATAAAAAGAAGTCCGGTGGAAGGAGTTCCCGCCCTTGCCCTTCCATCGGAAAACGAAGGTATATTCTGTTGCCCATTATTTGCCGTCTATTTATATTCTTTTGAAATAACAAACAAAATGTATATATTTGGTAAGAAACAACTTAAGCAATTATGATCAATAAACTTTCCCTTGCAACAGGTATCATCCTTGCCTTTGCATTCCAGACTATGAATACACTTGCACAGCCACCTCAAAAAGTCAGTTACCAAATGGTGGTACGCGATGCCTCGGGTGAATTACTAAGAGAATCGACCGCAGGTGTGCAGATAAGCATCTTACAGGGCACGGCTGAAGGCGCGGCGGTTTATGTTGAAACCCATACTCCTGAAAGCAACGTAAACGGACTGGTGAACATAGAAGTTGGTATGGGGACAGCAGGCTTAGGGACTTTCTCTTCTATCGACTGGGGCAACGGACCCTATTTTCTGAAAGTGGAAACCGACCCGGCAGGAGGTACTACATACACCATTACCGGTACAACCGAAATATTAAGTGTACCTTATGCATTGTATGCAAAGACTGTCGAAACAGAAACCCAGACACTTTCCGATGTATTGGCCCAGAACAACGATGGGAATACTGCACAAATCAAAAACATAGCCGATCCCACCGACGACCAGGATGCCGCCACCAAAGCGTATGTCGATGATCTGCTTTCAACAATACAGGTCGTTCAAAATGGCTTTGTCGATTCCCGCGACGGGAAACACTATAACACGGTGCTTATCGGCACCCAGCTGTGGATGGCCGAAAACCTGGCTTACCTACCAAGTGTCAGCATGCCTTTTATGGGATCGGACACCGAACCTTATTATTATGTTTATGATTTTCCCGGAACAGATGTAAGTGTAGCTAAAGCCACCAGCAATTACCAAACCTACGGGGTTTTGTACAACTGGCCGGCAGCATTAACAGCCTGTCCCAGCAGCTGGCATTTGCCGACAGATGCAGAATGGACCATCTTAACCGATTACCTGACCAACAATGGGTATGGCTATGAAGGTAGTGGCTCAGATATTGCCAAATCCATGGCTTCAACGTCAGGTTGGAATACAGATTCAACTCCGGGCACAGTCGGGAACGACCAGGCTTCCAACAACAGTAGTGGTTTTGGTGCCCTTCCGAGCGGCCGCCACAACCTCAGTGGCTACTTCCTCGGTGCCGGCTACTACAGCGTCTGGTGGAGTTCCACTGAGAATGGTAGTTCAGGCGCATGGGACCGGAGCCTGGGCTACGACGGTTCAGACGTGGGCCTGGGCTACGACGGCCGCGAGATCGGGTTCTCGGTACGTTGCGTGAGGGATTAGGTGCGCACAGGCGATTGATCAGGGTACAAAGGCGCATTGTACCGGATACTGATTGATCAGAAAATTGTCGTGATTGTTTTTTTCGGCCCATCCCAGGAACAGCCGGATGACAGAGTTGTAGCTTAACAGGGTGGCGTGGCTGACGGAGATAGATTTCAATGCAGAGTTAATGCCATCACGAACAGTAATAAACTCGCTCTTTTCAATTTTGTCACTATCTACATGAAAGCCCTGGGATAGTAAATGGTTAATGGCCTCAATGCGTTTTTTTGCATAGGATTTTCTCTCACGAACGGTTTTGAAATCATTCACGGAATAATCCCACTTTCGGATTTTCTGATTTTTTTGCACATCCCAGCACTGAAAAGAAATATACCAACGAGCATTGATGTCGTCGTTTTTTGAATTTAAATAGGCTTCAGTAAATGGGTACATAATCTGCGATTTTGGTTTCAAGTCAACTGCTTTGATTAGAGCACCAAAACTCACTGAAAAAATGAAAAAGTTGTCAAGGGGGTTGTCAGGCCAAAAAAGCAACAATCCAACTATCAGATATACAGATAGTTGGATTGCTTGCTGGGTGGTAGATCGGACTCGAACCGACGACCCTTGGAACCACAATCCAATGCTCTAACCTACTGAGCTACAACCACCATATTGCTGCTTTGAAAACAGCGGTGCAAATATAGTATTTTATTTTTTTTTCGTTTCATCTTTTTGTTTTTTTGCACGAAAAAATATTGATCTCCCTGCCGGGTACGTTATATGAATGTTCCCGTTATCTTTGGTAATCTTTGAAACATAACGAAGGGATTATTTTGAAAAAAGCGACTCTGAACAATATCAATGCGCTCCAGTTTTTCCAGCTTCTGCGCTATGGAACGTTTATCCTGATTGGTGTTTTGCTGTCGAAATCGCAACTGGGGACGGTAAATATCGGCCATTACGAAACCTTTTTGCTTCTGGCATCGGCCTTTTCCTTTTTTTGGGTGAACGGCTATCTGAAGGCCATGATGCCCGAAACCTCGAAGAAATCGGGCGAGGATCTGAAAATATTTGTGTTCAACACCTTTCTGCTTTTGTTCGTTTTATCGCTGGTGTTTGCCCTCCTTGTATATTGGGTGCACGATCCCTTTTCCAATCTTTTACTGAACGGGAATCCGGTGCATTTGCCCCTGGCCTTATCGGGTTATATCCTGTTCAACAGTCCGGCCCTGATGATCGAGTATGTTTACCTGATCCATCACAAACCCAAACACATGGTGGCATACGGGCTCATTAGCTTTTTTCTTCAGGCAGTCATGGTAGGTATTCCTCCTTTTTTGGGTTATGGTTTGCATGAAATCCTTATTTTGCTTTTCCTCTTTTCGCTGCTTAAGTTCGGATGGTTGTTGGTAGTGCTCCGGAAATATGCTACAGCCGTATTCCGCCTGAACGAAATGAAAGAATTGTTTTTAACCGGTTTGCCCCTGGTATTGTCAATTTTGTTGAGTTCTTCGGCCCGCTATATCGATGGTTTTATTGTTACATCGCGCTTTTCGCCCGAAGAATTTGCCATTTTTCAGTATGGTGCAAGGGAGTTGCCCCTGGCATTGCTCATGGCGAATTCGCTCGGGATGGCGATGTTGCCCCGTTTCTCGGGTTCATCGGTCGAGTCGCCCTTAGCCGAACTGCGTTCGGAGGTTTCCCGTCTGAACTGGTTTTTGTTCCCCGTATCGGCTTTGCTGATGCTCACTTCCCACTGGTTTTTCCCCATCGTTTTCAATCCGCAGTTTGCTGCCAGCGCTACCTTATTCAATATATATCTATTATTGGTGATCAGCCGGGTCTTGTTTCCGCAAACCCTGCTGATTGCCCAGAGGATAAACCGGACCATCGTTCGTGCTTCTTTTTTTGAAATTGTCCTCAATGTTGGTTTCAGTATTTTACTTGCCCGATGGATTGGTTTGCGGGGTGTGGCCTATGCTACGCTGATTGCTTATCTGTTCGAAAAAATCTATCTGGCCATCGCCCTGAAAAGAAAATTGGGGATAAATCCCGGGCAATACATTCCGTTGAAAACCTATTTTCTATCTTCGTTGTTATTGATTGCTGTTTTTATATTTGTTGAATTTTTCATTTTTTGATATGGAATTCTTGTTGGATGATCCCGAAGCCGATAAATTGTTTCACCAGATTGTGCGTTCCCTTCCTTCGATGCAGAACGGAATTACGGCCGATAGCATGGAAAAGCGAGGAGTGCATTATGAAAAGAACTGGGGCATTTCCCTGGTCGACTTACGTTCGTTTGCGCAGCGTATTCCCAAAAATCATGTACTGGCATTAAAACTTTGGAATAAAAAGTGGCGGGAGACGAAGATCCTGGCCACTCTACTCGACGAGCCCGAACAGATTAGCGAGGAGCAGATGGATTACTGGATCAAAACCGCCGAAACCCTGGAACTTACCGAGCAAATAGTTTTTAATTTGTTTGCCGTTTCGCGTTTTGCTTTTGTGAAAGCCCTGGAATGGTGCCGGGGGAAAAAATTCAATGTAAAGGCAGCCGGATTGCTGATGATGGGGCAGTTGTCCATCCGTTCGAAGAACGACATTGATGAAATGTTTGAAGCATTTTTTGACGTTCTGCCGCCTTTAGCGAAGGACCCGTCCCTTTCTTTGGTCTTTTTCCGGTCATATTGTCAGCTGGCCCGCCGGAGTAAAAATCTGTACCAAAAGTGCCTGCAATTTGCCGGTGAACTGATTGCTTTTCCTGAGGATAGCGCCCGTGTTCTTGGTAATGAGCTTATTGATGAACTGGGTCACGACGAATTCCAAAATCTGATCCGAAAGTGAGCCTTCCTTTTGATCCTTCATAGAATATTTGCATGCTTCTTGATGACATTCTTTAAATAATACATGATACCATGAATCTAACACAGACAAGCAACCCATTTTTTGGTAAAAGCACTTTTCAGAAGGCCGCATTTGGGGCAGTAGGTGAGGAAGTTATGACACTCAGGGGCGCCCTGAACAAAACAGCGCTTGTTTTGCTGCTGGTTTTCGCTTCGGCTTTTTTTACCTGGCAGAAATTTTTCGATGCCTGGGTGCCGGGTAATCCCGGTTCGGCTTTTAGCGCGGTTTCCCTTTATTTGCTCCTGGGAGGGATTGGCGGTTTTATTATTGCCCTGATTGCTTCGTTTAGTCCCCGTAGATCCGGTTTTTTTACGCCCCTCTATGCTATTCTCGAAGGAATGTTTTTGGGCGGATTGTCGGCCATGTTCGAGGCTCAGTTCCCCGGACTGGTGATCCGGGCGGTTGCCCTCACCTTTGCCGTTTTCCTTGGGATGTTGCTTATATACCGGCAGAGGATTATCCGGGTTACCGGAAAATTCAGGAGGGGGATGGTTGCTGCCATTTTTGGGATCATGCTGGTCTACCTGGTTGGCTGGATTGCCCATCTCTTTGGGGCAAACTGGTCGTTTCTGCATGGAGGAGGCACTTTTGGGCTGCTGTTTAGTCTGATCGTTACCGGGATTTCTGCATTCAGCCTGTTACTCGATTTCGATTTTATCGAACGCGGAGCCCAGTCGGGTGCGCCCAAATACATGGAGTGGTACAGCGTTTTCGGCCTGCTGGTTTCCCTGGTCTGGCTTTACGTCAATATCCTCCGGCTGCTTTCTGTCTTTGCCAATCGGGAATAAGCGGGTTGTATTTTTAAACGACCGGTTTTAAAACAAAATTTGTATCTTACCTCCCTGAAGAAAAAAGGCGAGAGTCGGACCAAAGAAGCTTTTGACCGTTTTTGGAGCAAACCAATGAACCACAAGATGAACCTGAAAGAAGTAAATTCCCGAAAGACGGTATCGCTCTTTCATTTACTCCCACAACAAATCTATCGGGATGATCCGAACTTTGCCTCCCCCCTGAAAAAAATGGTGGAAGAGAATTTCGATCCCCAAAAAAATTCCTTTTTCCAACACGGTAAGGCAAATCGTTGGGTGCTCACCGATGCAACAGGGAAAGCCCTGGGGCGGATAGCTGCCTTTGTCGATTTCGACAAAATGCATGTATTTGATCAACCCACCGGGAACATCGGTTTCTTCGAATGCGTGAACGATCAGAAGGCTGCAGGGATTTTATTCGACAAAGCCCGCGACTGGTTGAAGGAACAGGGGGCCGAAGCGATGGACGGGCCGGCAAACCTGGGCGAGAACTACATGAATCACGGATTACTGGCATGGGGATATATACCCCAGGGATTTGGTATGCCGTACAATCCGCCTTATTATGTTGATCTGTTCCGGAGTTATGGCTTTGAAGTATACTACGAACAGTACACCTTTCATATCGATTACACGAAACCCTTCCCCGAACGTTTTTGGAAAATTGCGGAGTGGGTGTCGAAAAAGCCCCAGTACTCTTTTCGCCATTTCGATTGGGAACATGCCGACCGCTATATCGACGATTTTTGCACAGTTTACGACGGGGCCTGGCGGAAACACGAACATTTTAAGCCGCTCGATAGGGAAGAACTTCGTTCGTTTATCCGTTCGTCGAAGATGATTCTCGATCCGGAATTTATCTGGTTTGCATACAGCGAAAACAAGCCGATTGCGCTTTTTGTGATGGTGCCCGATTTTAACGAGGCCTTACGGTATTTGAAGAATGGGAAACTCACGCCCTGGAATATTGCAAAACTTATGCGGTTTATTAAAAAAGGAAAATTTACCCGGACACGGATTCTTATTATGGGCGTAGTAGAGCAATACCAGCGCTCGGGGATTGAATCGGCCATTTTTTTCGAACTCGACCGGAATGTAATGCCCCATAAGCGGCAGTATAAAGAACTGGAATTGTCGTGGGCAGGCGACTTTAATCCCAAAATCATTGCCCTTTACAAATCGACCGGAGGCGTTCATGTAAAAACCCATTACCAGATGCGCTACCTTTTTGATCGGAAAAAACCGTTTGTGCGGGCGCAAATAATTGAATCATAAAGAGTCGTTCAGGTACCCCGGTTTTCGGGCACAACTCGTTTGTTAACTATGTTTTATTGTGTGCTTTCCGAAGCAAGTCTTCCTGCAAGGCAATCGATTTGTTTTTCTCCCCCCGGACATCCGTTTCGAGGGTCGACAAAAAAGGAATCATTTTCACATGTTTTCTGAAAAATGTTTTGCAGAATTTCGATGAATGTCTATCTTTGCAACCCGTTATAAAATTGTATTATCAAAGCGCAGTCAAATGAAAGAAGGAATTCATCCGAAGAATTATCGCATGGTAGCGTTCAAAGATATGTCGAACGAAGAAGTCGTGATTACCCGATCGACGGTTGCCACAAAGGAAACCATCGATATCGACGGAGTTAATTACCCCTTGTTTAAAGTGGAAATCTCAAGTTCATCGCACCCTTTCTATACAGGCAAGATGAAGCTGGTTGATACCGCCGGACGGGTTGACAAGTTCATGAACCGCTACAAAAAGCACATGGAAAATCGGAAATAATCAATGCAACGATAAAGAAAAAAGCCACGCCAACATGTGGCTTTTTTTTATGTCCCTTACCCTCATGGGGCTAGTTCATGTCAATTCTTCGCATTTTCAAAAAATGATACAACGCAGTTAGATTGGTCAGTTTCCGGATTTCTCTTTCCTTCAGCACAACGTTAAACTCATTCTCAAAATAGAAAACCAAAAGACGAAAGTCGTAATCGTCGAGGTACAAATCTTCGATGTTGGCTGCCTGCACAATATAATTCCGCTTTACCCCAACATTTCGTAGCACCTTATACATCTTTTTTTCTGTACTGTTCATCGCAATTGTATTTTTAATACGATCTTTTCGAGACTCTGAAAATAGGAATTTTTTATCAAAAAGTTCAAAAAATCCCAAAAAAAGTGAACGCATTTGGATCGCTTCGAAAGCGTATCCAATTGTAATACAGAATGAATCAGGTAATGATTGCAAGCTTTTTCCCGATACGTGTAAAGGCTTCAACAGCCCGGATTATTTGCTCCGTAGTGTGGGCAGCCGAGAGTTGTA
>DAIMEA010000183.1:0-7734 GCA_036725585.1 Prolixibacteraceae bacterium
GATTTTCTGGAAGATCTTCCGGTCGATAATGTCAGGAACAATCATTTGAGCCCTGCCCCTTACGGCGTTGCTATTGACCTCGGAACCACCACGGTAGTGCTTTATTTCATGGACATGGTTTCGGGAAAAATAGAAAAAATTGCTTCGTTTGTCAATCCCCAGATTTCCTTCGGGGCCGATGTCATTTCCCGGATCAGCTACTGCCAGACCCATCCCGACGGGCTCGGCATATTGCAGCAGCTCATTGTCGACGCGATCAATCATGAATTAAACCTGTTCTCCAGCGCAAAGAATAGCCAACAAAACGATGTCGTCGAATTGGCAATTGCGGGGAACACCACCATGTTGCATCTTCTTCTGGGCATCGACCCGGAACCGATAGCCCTGGCACCGTTCAAACCCCGTTTTGTCGACAAACAAAGCCTGTCGGGACGTGCCACATCCTTTGCTGTTCACCCGGAAGCCGAAATCATCACCCTGCCCTGCATCTCGGCCTATTGTGGTGCCGACCTGGTAGCCGGGCTCGCTGCGCTAAAAACCGATTATCGCAGCTATCTGTTTGTCGATATCGGAACCAATGGAGAAATCGCCCTGGTGGATGGCGATACCGTTTACGTTTGTGCAGCAGCTGCCGGCCCCACCTTCGAAGGAGCCAACATCTCGTGCGGGAAAAGCGCGACTCCGGGTGCGATTGCTTCGTTTCGCGATCCCAACCACTACGAAGTGATCGACGGAACCGAACCCAACGGAATCTGTGGTTCGGGGATCATCGATGTGATGGCCTTCCTCTTGAAAGAGCAGCTGGTTACCGAAGACGGCCTTTTAGCCGAGCCTTTTGTGGTGCATCGAAAAGCCGGCCTGGTAATCACCCAGGAAGATGTCCGGGAAATCCAGCTGGCCAAATCGGCTATTTACTCCGGAATGAAGATCCTGCTCAAACAAGCCGGGAAAACCTTTCACGACCTGGATGCATTGTTCCTGGCCGGGGGCTTTGGAAATTACATCCATATTGCCGCGGCGATCCGTATCGGACTGCTGCCCCGTGAGATCGAAAACAAAATCCATCCCATTGGCAACAGCTCGGCCATGGGCGCCCTGCAGTTTTTGAAATCCCGGTCGTTCGAAGAAAAAGTTAACGAAATCATCAAAAAAGCCGTCTATATTGAATTGTCCGGCATCGACGATTTCGCCTATGAATTTGCCTTAAATATGAACTTTAATCCTCCCGTTTCCCCATAAATAAATGGATTGTGACTACAGAAACTGAAAACCTGAGAAACGAAATTTTGCATTGCACCCAATGCGCACTTTCGAAATCGCGCAAACACGTTATTTTTGGAGAAGGGAATCTACAGGCTCCTATTATGCTCATTGGTGAAGCCCCGGGTTATGAAGAAGACCAGATTGGCCGTCCCTTTGTGGGGAAATCGGGGCAACTGCTTGATAAAATTTTGGCCGCCTGTGGATTCACCCGCGAAGAACATATCTTCATCAGCAACATTATCAAATGCCATCCGCCCGGAAACCGGGTACCCACGAAAGAAGAAGCAGCCGTTTGCATGCCCTGGCTCTTACAGCAAATCGGGTTAATTAATCCGAAAATCCTATTATTGCTTGGAGCAACCGCTTTGAAATACATGGTCGGCCCCGGGCACCGCATTACCCTCGAACGCGGCAACTGGCTTACGGTCCAAGACCGGCTGGTTATGCCTGTATTTCATCCGGCAGCGCTTTTACGGAACCCCGATTTAAAACGGCCAACATGGGAGGACTTTAAGAAGATAGTACATAAATACCGGGAGCTGGTTGATCCCGATCACTATTCGGCCTACGTTTAAGGCAAGTCCACTGCTTTATCCTGTTCCCAAATCCTATCCGGAATGTGCTTCGTATATTGCTCCTTCCGGGCATTTCTTCACACAAATACGGCAATTGATGCATTTTTCGCTTGCCAAAACCGCTGTCCCGTTTTGTATCGACAAAGCTCCTCGCGGGCAATAATCCACACAAATCCCGCAAGCCACACATTTTGCAGAGTCGATTGAGGGAAATTCCAAAGAAGCAGCCGGTTTTTTGATCTTCCCAACTGACTGACCGTTACGATCTTCCTCCGAAAGAATTACTTGCTTATTCTGTTGGTTCTCGGGGAATACAGGATTCGCCAACGTCTTTTCGTCCATACGAACCATGGGAAGGCCGCAAACGGGACAAAGATAATTCCGGCAGGGTATTCCGGGAACGTGTCGTAAGCGAAAAACACAACGAGGACATCCGCAAAGGACAGAACTTGGAAGTTCCTGCCCTTTCCTATACCTTCGGGACGATCGAAACCTACGTTGTTCATTCCCCCTGTTCATCATCTTCCATCTCTTTAATTTCAAACAAATTGCCTGCTTTGTCGCGAATAAAATACGTATCGTGGCCCTTTCGCTCCTTTACCAGAGCAGGATACCCTCCCCTGAGCGCTGCCTCGAAGATCATTTCCGATTTCCAATAAGCCAGGCATACATGAGAATACGCCCTGCGTTCTGTTTCAGGAGAAAGGAACAACTCCAGGGTAATGCCCTGGTGCCTGACCATGAATACTTCAGGTTCACCCTCAATTGAAAAAATAAGTGATGACAACTCCGGATGTAAGCGGAAAGAATGGCCAACGGTACAAAGCAAGACATCTTCGTAGAAATTTCTTACTTCGTCAACATCATGGATCGTGAGCGAAATATGATGGATCATGTTTTATTTTTTTCAACAAATATATATGAACAATTGTTCAGATAAAACATTTTGCACTCATTTTGAAAAAATATCTGCTTTAGACAGATTTACACAACATATTGCCTGTTATATGAATAATAAAAAACCTTATACGAACATTCTGCCTTCCGGCCATACAGAGCGCATGCTTTTTTGAATCCCGACGTTCGTCGGGACCGTGGCCGGTTTGGGTTCTTTCATTTACACACCCTACCCTCCACATAAATGTGAAGGCAATTCAACGTTCTTTAAACGAACGAAAACGGGAATCCGGGTTGCACGAAAAGCCCCGAAAGGGCGTAATAGCAATAACAGTCTTCGTACAACAGAAAAAACATAATTTAAATGATCATTTGTTCATTTAAATTTATATCTTTGCATCGGAATCAAAAAAAAACAATATGGCACGAGGAAACAAAAGCGGTCCGATGGGGCAAGGTCCCATGACCGGCAGAAAGTTAGGTTATTGCGCGGGTTACGACAGTCCGGGTTATACAAAAGGATTCGGGGGTGGTGGCGGACGAGGATTTGGGTTTGGATCGGGCTTTGGATCCGGCACGGGACGGGGACGCGGCATGGGTTTCGGCCGACGCTTTGCAAGTGATTCTTCGTACGGTCGATCGTATACCGGGACTGCTTACCCGAATCTGTCGCGTGATGAAGAAATCAACAACCTGAAAGCTCAGGCCGAATCGTTAAAAATCACCCAGCACGAAATAGAAAAACGATTAAACGAACTGGAAAAGAGAAACGATTAAACTGCCTGGGAATAAATTAACGCGATAAACCGGTGGATTTCCGGCATCTTCTGCTGAGAAACCGCCGGTTTTTAAAAAGAAGAATCATGATTGCCTTTGGTCCGGTACCCTCAAGACGCTTAGGCTTAAGCCTGGGAATCAACAATATTGCATCACATAAAACATGCTCGTACTCCTGCATCTATTGCCAGATTGGACGAACAAAAAACACAACCTGTAACCGGGAAAAATTTTACGAGCCCGATTATCTGTTGGAAAATGTGCACAGGCACATCAGCAAACTCGACCGGGATCACCTGCCCGACTATCTCACCTTTGTCGCCAATGGAGAACCTACGCTCGATCTGAATCTGGGAAAAGAAATCCTGCAACTTAAAAAAGCATTCCATATTCCGGTTGCGGTTATTTCGAACAGTTCCCTGATCGACCGGGAAGATGTACGCGAAGAATTGATGCATGCCGACTGGGTATCGTTAAAAATTGATTCCGTCGAAAACGACACATGGCAAAAGATGAACAGGCCCTGTTCCGGAATTCGCCTGGAACGTATTTTGGATGGAATTCAAAAATTTGCCCATGGATACAAGGGCCGGTTCCATACCGAGACGATGCTGGCAGAAGGCTTTAACGATCACCCGGCAAGCATTGAAGCTACGGCTGATTTTATTTCCCAACTCCCTGTTGAAACCTCCTATTTGTCGATCCCCACCCGACCACCTGCCGAAAAAGGGTTGAAAGCCATAAGCGCCGAAAACCTGACCAAAGCATGGCAGTATTTCAGGGAAAAGAGAATCGATACCGAAACGTTAACCGGGTTTGAAGGAACCAACACCGGTTTTACCGGGAATGCTTACGACGACATCCTGAATATTGCTTCCGTACATCCGTTGCGCGACGACACCCTCGCCGAATTGCTTGAAAAGGAAAAAGCAGGTATGGAGGTTGTTCAGTCGTTGCTCGATCAACGTTGTATTAAAAAGACACAGTACAACGGTCATCACTACTATGTCCGAAATTATTTTCACCTGTAATGATCCTGCCCATTGTAACATACGGCGCTTCGGCCTTGCGAAACCATTCGGCGCTCATCGATAAAGGAGATAACTTTATCTTATTGGCCGATCAAATGTTTGCAACCTTAAAAAACGCACAGGGTATCGGCCTGGCTGGCCCACAGGTAGCCGTGTCGAAGTCGGTCTTCATTATCGATACCAGCCCGTTGAACGATGTCGTTCCGGTTTTGGAAAAAGTCTGCATTAATCCCGAAATCCTCTGTTATGGCAACGAACCAGGGCTTTATGAAGAAGGGTGCCTGAGTATTCCGGGTATTTTTGAGAATGTAAAACGACCGCTGTCGGTCGAAGTCCGGTACCGGGATATCCACTTCGATTGGAAAGAGGAAGTGCTTGAGGGCATAGCAGCCCGAATTTTCCAACATGAATACGACCATTTACAGGGAATTTTGTTCATCGACCGGCTCAGCCCCCTGAAACGAAAAATGCTGAAAGGAAAACTCAATAAAATAAGAAACAATAATCGATAACTGATAAATTAAGAATACCATGCCAAAAATGAATGGAACAGGCCCCGAAGGAAAAGGTTCGGCAACCGGACGGGGACTGGGGAAATGCAAAGAACACAGCGACAAGGAACTGCTCGAAAAACTGGGCTCCGGAATGGGGAAACGCCGGAAGGAAGGGGGCGGAGAAGGAAGAGGGAAAAGACTCCAATACAACATCAAAAAAATCAAGGAATCGGGAAACAGGTAAATAGGATTCCGCCATCCTTCCGATCGTTTTATGTGGATTTGGTTTTTTGCTTCGAAAGTAAAGACAGGTTTTGTTCTACTTAGCCGACAATCTTAATAATTGATTACATTTAGCCCGGTAATTGAAAACCTTCTTTTACTGCAAAAAATAAACCTATGAACTTCCGTTACAGCCGGCTTAAAAGATGGGCCAAAAAAATTTACCGGAAATTTTTTCCCGTACCCGGATCCCCCTGGACAAAGGGGCAGGTCGACGACATTTGCGCCATCCACCTGGTTCCGCCTGAAAAGCTGAAATCCTTTTTTACGTATTGCATTCAAACACTCCAACACCTGAAAGGAAATGCCATTGGCGATTACCTCGAATTTGGCGTTTTCAACGGTTCGTCGATGGGAAGCGCCTATCAGGCAATCAAATCCATGAATCTTGAATCCACACATTTTTTTGGGTTCGATGCTTTTCAGGGTTTACCCGAAGAAACCGACCGGGAACACGATGTACTCAAAAAGGGTTTTTATGCCTGTTCGTTCGGTAAAATGAACGAATGCCTGAAAAGAAGGGGAATCGACCCCGACGAAATCACCTGGGTAAAAGGATGGTATAACGAAACCCTGAACAAACAAACCACAGAAAAGTATTCCATCCGGAAGATCGGCATTGTTTTTATCGATTGCGACACCTACAGCTCATCGAAATGTGTGCTCGATTTTCTGGCGCCCCTGGTTACCGAACCGGCCATTTTTTGCTTCGACGACTGGAAACTATACGATATGGATCTCAAGGAAACGGGCGAATACCGCTCGTTCAATGAATTCCTCGAAGCCAATCCCCACCTGGAGGCAACTGAAATAAAATCGTACAACCGGAAATCGAAAACCTTTTTGGTCCAGCCCCGTTAGGCGCTCCTACCTGTCCAACCTGCCCCTTCGTCACAGACGAGTTACGGTTTGTTAACTATTTTGGCACGGACAGGAAATACGAATTTTAAAACTTTTGTGTAATTATTAGGATCACAGATCCCATGCTTGTTAGCCGCGGTTTACAAAACCGCAGCAGCCGCATATCCCGATGAGCAAGGGTAGTAACTTTTTAACGATAAGCACACTGTTTTGCCACATTCCTCTCGTTAAAAACGAGTTACATCTTACCCCTCGTTTCCGTTGCCCTCAAACTAGGGGCAGTACGGAGATGACATATCTGCAGCAGCCGCTGTTGGCGTTTCAAAAGAATACTATAACTTTGTAATAAAACAATTAATCATGGCAACATATACAATTACTGTAAACGAAAAAAACAGCAAGGCAAAAAAACTTATAACATTTCTTTTGGACTATGCTCAGTCAAACAAAGATATTCGTATAGAAGAGGAACACATACCCAATGCTGTTACCCTTAAGGCAATGAAAGATGCGGAAGAGGGACGTACCCATAAAGCCAATAGCGTAAAAGAACTCTTTGAAAGCATCCGATAAATGTATAAAATTGAATATACAACACGTTTCAGACAAGATATAAAGAGAATTGCTAAGCGCTCGCAAGACGATTTTAACGAATTGGAAGTATTTGTAGAACATTTGTGCGAATGTGGCTTTCATGGTATTGATGCAAAATATAAACCTCATTACCTGAAAGGCAAATTTGCCAGGCACTGTGAATGCCATGTAAAAAATAACTTGCTTCTGATTTGGCAGGAAAAAAACAACCCTAATTTAATTGTCCTTGTACGTGCCGGGACACACTCTGATTTATTTTAACTGATCATGGTTTTAGTTGCTTAGGATATGTAATTATACCGGGCAGGTAAAAATATCTATCCATTTTACAATGGTGAGTGTGCAGTAATAAACATATCCGGGGGATATTTTGTTTTTTATTCCCATGAATCTAAAAATAAGGAAAACATTTTATAACGGGATCTCAGATCCTAAACTTGTTAGCCGCGGTTTACAAAACCGCAGCAGCCGCAGCAAACTTACGACATATCCCGATGAGCAGGGGGCGGGGCTTTTAACGATAAGTGTACGGACTTGTCACGCTCCTCTCGTCACAGACGAGAATCTATAAAGCACTCGTTACGCAAGCTAAACGAGTGGTAGTGGGGAGGAGAAATCTGTTGATTTATGAACAGATCTCTCACATGCGTTCGAGATGACACGGGTGCGATGAGATTCCTCGTCTCCCGATAGCCATCGGGATTCCCTCGGAATGACTCTGTTCTTGTGTCATTTCGACGACGAAGGAGGAGAAATCTGTACGTTCTTGAACAGATCTCTCACATGCGTTCGAGATGACACGGGTGCGATGGGATTCCTCACATGCGTTCGGAATGACACCTTTGTTCGGAATGACACTGTGTGTAATGTCATTTCGACGATCCCGATGGAAGGCGTCAAACCTTTTGGATTTCCATACGAGTTATGGTTTCGGTTCCAGAAAGGGCCGGAGTCGTGGCA
>DAIMEA010000184.1:0-7709 GCA_036725585.1 Prolixibacteraceae bacterium
TACTTTTTCGGCGGGTTTGGCCCAGTCGGGAATGCTTCCCTACTGCAACATATACTCCACCTTTTCGCAAAGAGCATACGACCAGATCATCCACGATGTAGCTCTTCAAAAACTGCCTGTGGTTTTTTGCATCGACCGGGGAGGCCTGGTGGGTGCCGACGGAGCCACCCATCACGGGGTATTCGACCTGGCCTTTTTGCGTTGCATCCCGGACCTCATTATTGCTTCGCCCATGAATGAAGAAGAACTGCGCAACCTGATGTACACGGCTCAGCTTCATCCCTCAGGACCCTTTGTGATTCGTTATCCCCGGGGTCGCGGTGTTTTAAAGGAATGGAGAAAACCCTTTACCCCCATACCCATCGGTACAGGAAGAACCCTGAAAGAAGGAAGTAAATTAGCCATCCTTTCGATCGGGCATACGGGCAATTTTGTTTCCAAAGCCTTATCGGAACTTGATGGGGCGGATTGGATCGCTCATTACGATCTTCGATTTCTGAAACCCCTCGACGAAGAATTGTTGCACCGGGTATGCCAGAAATTCGATCAGATCCTGACCATCGAAGACGGGGTGGTTAAAGGAGGAATGGGAAGCGCCGTTATCGAGTTTGTAAACGAGAACAATTATCCGGCAAAAGTAAGCCGCCTGGGAATTGGCGATCGGTTTGTAGAGCATGGTACACCCGAAGAATTGTATCGTGAATGCGGTTTCGACATAGAAGGAATCCGCAATGCAATCAAAAAATTAATCATCCCCGCTTGTTCATGAAATAAACAGTCGGGCCAATCCGTTGTTTTTATTATTTTTACAAGCATTGAACCACCCGCTAAAAAGAAAGTTTTGGATATCTACTACAAAAAACGTCGCTGGAAGCAATCGATTTTTCTGGCTGCGATTCTGATCGGGATCGGATCCTTATTGTACACCAACAAACTGGTGAAGCAGGTTTCGAATGAAGAACGGATAAAGGTGGAACGCTGGGCTGAAGCCATGCAGATTATTGCTACCAGCGACAACCTGGGAAGCGAAATGACCCGTTTTCTCGAACAGATTTCGGCCACCAATACCACCGTGCCGATTATTGTTACCGATCCGGACGACCAGATCTACATCGATAAAAACATCACCTATACCGATAAAAACAGGGAAAAAGTATTGACCCGGGAACTGGCCAAAATGAAAGCCCGCCAGGAACCCATTGTGATCGATCTGACCGGAGGTTACGAGCAATACCTTTATTACCGGGAATCGAGCCTGCTGGTCGAGTTGCGGTACTACCCGATCTTTCAGCTCGGCGTGATCGTTTTGTTCATCATTGCTGCCTACATTGCTTTCAGTTCGGCCCGAAATGCCGAGCAAAACCTGGTTTGGGTAGGATTGGCCAAGGAAACAGCCCACCAACTCGGAACACCCATCTCATCGTTAATGGCCTGGGTGGAACTGCTGAGAGAGGAAAAAACCGATTCAGCCATTATCAGCGAACTGGAAAAAGACACCAACCGGCTCGAAAATATTACGGAACGGTTTTCCAAGATCGGCTCGAATCCCGAACTATATCCCGAGAACCTTTTTGCCATTCTTCAAAATACACTTCAGTATTTAAAAACAAGGATATCCAAAAAAATCGAATTCAATCTGAACTTCGACGATTCGCAAGCCCTCCATGTGCCTCTCTCTTCCTCTCTTTTCAGCTGGGTTATTGAAAACCTTGTCCGGAACTCGGTCGATGCCATTGAAAACAAACAGGGAGTTATCTCCTTCGAAATAACCGAAAAAGGGCGCGATGTCATTATCGATATTACCGACAACGGGAAAGGAATTCCCAAATCGAAATTTAAAACCATTTTTCAACCCGGTTTTACAACCAAAAAACGAGGATGGGGACTGGGACTATCGCTTTCGAAACGGATTATTGAAATTTACCACAGGGGCAAAATTTTCCTGAAGAGTTCCGAGCCCCATGTTGCCACTACGTTTCGGATCATCCTTCGGAAATAAGAAAAAACGTTTTGTTATGAAGAAAAGAAATCTATTTGAGACCCTTCCGCCCGAAGCTCTTTTAAAACTCAACAGCATCTCCCTCATCATCACGCTACTTTGCGAAGTTTTCGTGGTTTACACTTTTCTGACCAAAGGGCAACAGGACAACCTTGAACCCTGGAAATATGCGGCCATACTGGGCGGATTGATCCTCGTTTCCCTCCTTTTTGCCGGATCGGTTCTTTCGTTTTTGTTTTTTTTAAAAGCCCGGAAAAAACGCAAAACGCAAAAAACAGGAACCGATTCATAATGCATGGCAACAGGTCCTTAAAAAAAACAGGAAAAATTTATGGATTTCCCTTTTTTTTATACTTTTGCAAAACTTTTTTATGAGCAGTGAATTATCGTTCCAAATATGTAATTGCTTTTAAAGGGTTAAAAGAAGGAAAACATCGGTTTGCATTTGAAATTGATGAACCGTTCTTTGATTTGTTTGAGAACAGTGAGGTAAAAAAAGGAAGTGTTACGGTCATCGTTACTTTAACCCGTCAGAGCAACCTGCTTGTTGTGGAAACAGAAATGAAAGGAAGGGTCGAGTTGCTGTGCGACCGGTGCCTGGAACCTTACGATCAACGGATTCGTTGCTCGAACACCCTGTACGTAAAATTCGGGGCAGAGGAAGAAGAGCTGAACGACGATGTGATCGTACTCCCTTATGAGGAACATCAAATCGACCTGGCCCAATCGTTTTATGAGCAAGTGATTCTCTCGTTGCCCATCAAGCGGATCCACCCGAAAGGGCCCGATGGAAAAAGAAATTGCAATCCGGACATGGTCGAGAAACTCAGCTATTACCTGGTCGATGAGTCCGCCCCTCCTGTTGAAGAACAAAGCGATGACCGGTGGAAAGAATTAAAGAAATTATTCGATAAACAATAAAGTAGAAAAATATGGCACATCCAAAACACAAACACTCGAGCACCCGAAGAGATAAGCGCAGAACCCATTACAAGGCAACTCCTGCAACAATATCATCTTGTTCCAATTGCGGAGCTGCTGTGCGCTATCACACGGTTTGCCCCGAGTGTGGTTATTACCGGGGAAAACTGGCCATCGAAAAAGAAGTTACCGTTTAACGGCTTTTTTTGGCTCTGTTTTTTGATAAATCCTGCTTTTGTAGGATTTTTTTTTGCTTTTCGATGCCAAACCATCGGGCAAAATGATCTTTCTTGTTGAGCAGATGAATGCTTTTTATTACATTTGTTCACCTTAATGTATCGGACATGGCAAAAACTACGGAAATAAATCTTACCGCGGTAAATCTGATTGCGCATTCTACCTCAGTAAAAGGGGATTTGCAAACCGAATCGGACATCCGGGTCGATGGAACGTTGAAAGGAAACCTGACTACCAGCGGGCGGCTGATTATTGGACAAAATGGCATGATTGAAGGGGACATCCAATGCAAAACCGCTGAAATAGAAGGCCAACTCACCGGGAAAATTCATGTAGCCGAATTAATGGCATTAAAATCGACGGCTCGTTTTAACGGAGAAATGGTAACTTCACAGCTGCTGATTGAACCGGGCGCTCTCTTTACCGGCCAATGCTCGATGCAACAAAAGGGATAATTATATGGGGAAATGGGTGAAAAAACACCCACCTATTCATCGAAAAACGAACTTTAATGTTATGGAAAAAAACTTTTCAAAATTCATTAAAGGACTAACCATTTATACCCTGGCCATACTGGGAATCGGTGCTTTGTTTTTCCTTACCCTTTTCAAAGAATATTTTTTGATCATTCTTCCTTTTGTCCTCTTGTTTTACTACATCTCAACCCTGGTCCTTCACCATTTTATGCTACTGATTTCCCAAAAGGATATTTCCCGCTTCAGTTTTAAATTCATGATGCTTTCGCTCATCAAAATGTTCGTATACATCATTTTTGGTGTATTGTACATTATTGTCGATGAAGAAAATGCCGTGATTTTCCTTATTGTGTACCTGATTTTGTACGTAGCCTATGCGGTTTATGAAGTGAAATCGGTAATGAACCTGATCAACGACAATAAAACAAATTAACATTTATTTTTCCTCCCATTTTTCGATTTCCTCATATAAATGTTTATTTTTAAAGTTCGATACAAAAAGAAATGATACGACGAAGCAGCATTCTTATTATTGTTTTGCTTGTCAGCTCTTTATGCAATTATTCCCGGGCAAGCGACACGGGCGAAAAGGAATTCAACGCCGTTGAGTACATATTTGAGCATGTAAACGATTCGCACGAATGGCATTTTGCCACCGTTGGCGATCATCACATTGCCATACCTCTTCCGGTTATTCTTCACAGCAAGCATTCGGGTTGGCATATTTTTCTTTCGAATAAACTGCACCATCCGGGCGAACATTTTCCGTTCCAATTAGCCCATGGCGGGCCTAACGACGGGAAAATTATCGAGATAATGGAAGATGGATCCGAGCTGGTTCCCTTCGATGTGTCGTTAACCAAATCGGTTCTCGGGGCCATTATTGTATCCCTTCTTTTGCTGATCCTGTTTATCCGGGGTTCGCGAAAAACCATTGCCAATCCCATGATGCCGCCAAAAGGAATCCAAAACCTTGTGGAACCATTGGTTTTGTTCATCCGCGATGAGGTTGCCAAACCCTTTGCCGGCAAAAAATACAAACGCTATGTCCCCTTTCTTCTGACCCTTTTTCACTTTATACTGGCAGCCAACCTGATCGGGCTGATATTGCCCCTCGGGTTTAACATTACCGGGAACATTGCTGTAACGCTTACCCTGGCAGCATTTACGTTTATCATCACTTCAATTAGCGGGAACCGTCATTACTGGAAACACATCATCAACCCCGATGTGCCCATTTTCATGAAACTTCCCATTCCCCTGATGCCCATTATCGAAATTGCCGGAATTTTTATCAAGCCGGTTGTGCTCATGATTCGACTTTTCGCGAATATGTTTGCCGGGCACATCATTGTTTCGGTGTTGATTTCGTTGATTTTTATCATGTCGACCATGCTGGGACCCGCCGTAGGTGCCGGAACTTCGGTGATTTCGATTTTATTTTCGGTATTCATGTTGATGCTCGACATTCTGGTATCGTTTATACAGGCTTATATATTTACGCTTTTGTCGGCTTCCTACTTTGGGATGGCTACGGCAGAAAGTGAACATTAATACTAAATAGTACCGTTATGACCTTATTGATTATTCTGGCCGAACTGGCCCTTGGCAAATTGAGCGCAGGACTTGGCGCAGGCCTGGCTGCCTTAGCCGCTGCTTACGGGATTGGAAAAATCGGGGCTGCAGCCATGGAAGCTGTTGCCCGCCAACCCGAAGCAAGTGCCGATATTCGTTCGAACCTCATTGTGGTTTCGGCGTTTATTGAAGGGGTTGCTTTCCTTGCCGTTATTGTTTGTGCCCTTTTGGCCTTGTTTTAGAAATTTTGCGTTGCCGGCTCCGGGGTTGCCGGCCGGCAATGCTTTTTTTATTTGTCAGATATAAAAATAGACGATATGTTTCTGCTACCACACTTAGGAACGATTATCTGGGTATCGATCATCTTTTTCCTCGTATACCTCATTTTATCCAAATTTGCCTGGAAACCCTTGTTGAAAGCCATTGAGAACCGGGAACAATCGGTTGAGAAAGCGTTGACATCGGCAGCCGATGCCGAAAAGAAGGTGAAAAACCTGAAAGCCGAACAGGAAGCCATAGTCCAGGCTGCCCGGCAGGAAAAGGAACAAATTGTGAAAGAGGGCATCGACCAGCGCGATAAAATTGTGGCTGCCGCCCGCGATAAAGCCCAGCTCGAAGCCAATAAAATTATGGAAGAAGCCCGCAGACGGATTCTCCAGGAACGGGAAGCAGCCCTTACCGAAATGAAAAATCAAATTGCATCCCTCTCTATTGATATTGCAACCAAGGTAGTCCATGCCGACCTGGAAGACCGGAAACGACACGAAAAACTGGTTGAGGAATTGATCCGGGACGTTGAATTAAATTAAACCGAAATGGATACAAACCGGGTTACCGTACGCTATGCCAAAGCTTTTGTCGAAATGGCCCATGAGCAGGGATTGTTGAAAGAAACCGACCACGATATCCGTATGCTGTATACCGCACTGACGGAATATGCCGGTTTCTCCGATTTCATCCTGAATCCCGGCTTTGTTTCAAAAGAAAAATTCCGTCAGTTGAAAAGCCTTTTTTCCCCGGTTTTTCATCCCCTTACCCTGCGTTTTCTCGAAATGGTATTCCAAAACAACCGCGAGGAGTACCTGAAAGACATATGCCGAAACAGCATTGAGATGACCCGGAGAAAATCAGGCATCCTTTCGGCGAGCCTGGTTACCGCCCACCCACTCGCCCCCGGCCTGATCCAAAAAATAAAACGCAACTTTGAACAAAAACTAAAAACCACCATCGAAATGGATGATTCCGTGAATCCCGATTTGATTGGCGGATTTATCTTCACCATCGACGGAGAACAATTCAATGCGAGCGTTGCCTCCAAAATAACAGAGATCAAAAAACAGTTACAATTAAAATAAAACGGAATGGCAGATATCCGACCGGCTGAAATTTCAGCCATCTTAAAAGAGCAACTGGCAGGATTCGATGCAAGCACATCGATGGAAGAAATCGGGACCGTTTTACAGGTGGGCGATGGTATTGCCCGAATATACGGTCTGCGCAATGTCGAATCGAACGAGATGATTGAATTCTCGAACGGGGTTACCGGTATTGTCCTGAACCTTGAGGAAGACAACGTTGGCGCCGTTTTACTGGGCCCGTCCGAAGGAATCCGTGAAGGCGATACGGTAAAACGTCAAAAAAGAATTGCTTCCATCATGGCTGGCGAAGGTGTTTTGGGCCGGGTTATCAATACCCTTGGAGAACCCATCGACGGAAAAGGACCCATTCCCGGCGAACGTTTCGAAATGCCGCTTGAACGAAAAGCGCCCGGAGTGATATTCCGCCAAAAAGTGAATGAACCTTTGCAAACCGGCATTAAAGCTATCGATGCCATGATCCCGATCGGGCGGGGACAGCGGGAACTCATCATTGGCGACCGACAAACCGGAAAGACGGCCATTGCCATTGATACCATCATCAATCAAAAAGAAAATTTCGAAAAAGGGCAACCTGTTTACTGCCTCTACGTAGCCATAGGGCAAAAAGGCTCTACCGTAGCCAATATTGCCCATACCCTCGAAAAATACGGGGCTATGGAATATACAACCATCATTTCTGCCCCGGCTTCCGATCCTGCGGCCCTTCAATATTATGCCCCTTATGCCGGTGCTGCTCTCGGGGAGTTTTTCCGCGACACGGGCCGGCATGCGCTGATTATCTACGACGACCTTTCGAAGCAGGCTGTATCGTACCGTGAAGTATCGCTGCTGTTGCGGCGCCCACCCGGGCGTGAAGCCTACCCCGGCGATGTTTTCTATCTTCATTCCCGGCTCCTCGAAAGAGCAGCCAAAATCATTGAGTCGAATGAAATTGCCGCCCAAATGAACGACCTGCCCGAATGCCTGAAAGGGAAAGTGAAAGGAGGCGGTTCGCTCACGGCATTGCCCGTTATTGAAACCCAGGCCGGCGATGTATCGGCCTACATCCCCACCAATGTTATTTCGATTACCGACGGGCAAATTTTCCTCGAATCCGACCTGTTTAACGCCGGTATTCGCCCG
>DAIMEA010000185.1:0-7638 GCA_036725585.1 Prolixibacteraceae bacterium
AATTTGAAACCTTTGGGCCGGTGGTGGCTACCACAATTGTAAAAGATGAAACCGAAGCCGTTAAAGTGGCCAACGACAGCTTGTTTGGACTGGGCGCTGCCATCTGGACCGAAGATGTGGAACGGGGCGAACGACTTGCCCGGCAAATTGAAGCCGGGGCTGTATTTGTGAACGGGTTGGTCAAATCCGATCCCAGGCTTCCGTTCGGGGGCATAAAAAATTCAGGCTATGGCCGTGAACTTTCGCATTATGGCATTAAGGAGTTTTGTAATATCAAGAGTGTGTGGGTGAAGTAGGGAAGTGAAGAACCTTTTCCTACATAATGATCTTGTAATGGCGAATCACCCTACAAGAGCGTTCTAAACCTAAGTTTGCGAGGCAAGGTTCTGTTTGCACGTGCAACGGTTGAAAAAGCATTTCGAAATAATTTTTTTTACTTTCACCTGTAAGGAAATAATATTTTTTCTATCTTCATTTTTTCAAATGGAAGGGTATGGAAATTATCATCAAGGAAGTAAAAACGAAGAGTGACTTACGTCAATTCATTCATCTCCCCAAAAAAATTCACAAAAACCACAAAAACTGGGTTCCTCCGATCTACATGGACGAGTGGGATTATTTCAATCCCAAAAAGAACCGTTCGTTCGATCACTGTGACCACATCTTGCTTTTAGCCTTAAAAGAAGGGAAAGTAGTGGGCCGATGCATGGGTTTGATCCATCACGATTACAATAAATTAAAAAACGAAAAATCCGGAAGGTTTTCCAATATCGAAACATGGGAGGACCCGGAGGTTTTTCACGCACTCATCAGCTATGTTGAAAAATGGGCGAAAGAGCGGGGAATGGAAAAGCTGATCGGCCCCTTTGCTTTTTCCGACAAAGACCCGCAGGGTTTCTTGTTTGAGGGTTTTGACGAACCCCACGTCATTGCCTCAAATTGCAATTTCCCTTATTTGGTCGACTATATTGTGAAGGAAGGATATACGAAGATTGTTGATTTGTTTGATTGCAAAATAATCATCCCCGATGAGTTGCCGGAAATCTACCACAAAGTGGTTGAGCGTTTTCACCGGAATAATTCGAATCTGAAAGTGTTGGAATTCACCAGCAGGGCAAAGGTGAGGCCATTTATCCGGCCCGTTCTGACCTTATTTAATGAAACCTTTGGGGACATATTTGGCGCTATTCCGTTTACGGATAAAGAAATGGACGATTTTGCCAACCGCTACCTTTACCTGATCAATCCGGCTTATGTTAAAATAGTTAGCAACGAAAAAGATGAAATCATTGGTTGTGCGATCGGTATGTCGGATATCGGCAAGGGAATTCAGAAAGCGAAAGGCTACCTGTTGCCCTTCGGATTTATACCCATTTTAACGGCCGGAAAAAAATCGAAACAATTGAACCTGCTTCTGGGAACCATCGATCCCCGTTACCAGGGTAGAGGTGTCGATGTGCTGATGGCCATCAAAATGATCGAATCGGCCAGAAAAGCCGGGAAAAAAGTGGCCGATTCCCATCTGGAACTCGAAACCAATTTACGGGCCCGTGCCGAAATGGAGCGCCTGGGTGGTATTCCCTACAAGAAATTCCGTTTGTTCGAAAAAGTTTTATAGTTTCATCCGAACGGTTTTCGCAATTGCCCATTATTTCCGATCCAGAATATTTCCGATCCATCCACTGTTTTCAGGAATAATACTGTAGTGACCGTTTTTAAAGAGGTTTCGTCCCAGGCTCTGTACATTTCGATAGCAGAATCCTTCCGCACACGGTGTCGTCCCGAGAGAAACCCGAGGCTATCGATGGATGAGGAATCCCTCGTTATAAAAGAATAATGTTCCGTTCGACACAAGCCTGTATCCCTTAACCAGCCGGGTGAACAGTTCTATCTATTCGAATTCCCGTACAGTATCCCTTTAAAATCAGGAGCTACAGAAGAGAAGCAAACTTGATTATTTCTATTTATGCAGCAAAGGGAGTTGGACTTTCCAAGTCCAACAAAAACATCTTTGACTTTGGAAAGTCAAAGTCCCATCGGGTGCAAAATACAAATTCCGTGCATGAATTATTATCGCTCTGGCTGGTTCGGTTCCGGTAACCCACAATATCCGCAAATATATTTTTTGATCCACAGATTACAAGAATTTCAAGGATTTGGATTCACCCTCATGGATGAATAGAATTCGTGTAATTCGCGGACAAATAAATACCTGCGGATTTTTGGAGCCATCGGGATCGTCAGAATGATACCCTGGTCGAAAACTGTCAGGAGCAGTTCAAAACCACAATTTCAGACATCACCCGGAGATGCAAAATGACCCGGGATGGAATGCAAGAAACACCCGAATTACAATTGCACATTGAAAACCGATCGCAGTAAACTCCAAAAAGGGGCAGCATTTTTTTCGGACGGAAAGAAGAAACTCAGGAAAAGGGTATTTAGTCGATGGCTACAAAGGCTTTCTTCTCCTCAATAGTCCCATAGCGCACAGATAGCCACTGAAAATGGCCCCGGAAAAACCTCCGCCAATTTTTGTCCAGGCGGATGCGAAATGGAGGTTTTCAAGGCTTGCGACCGGGGGCTTCATAACATACTCAGGCGTCTGGGCAAAACCGTAAACTGCGCTTTGCGGGGTGAGAATATACCGGCCCACGGTTTTTGCAGTTCCAACCTCATAATATTCGACCTGCTCTTTAAGCCCCGGGATCATTTTATCGAGTTTCGTAATGAAGATCTGGGCTACTTCTTCTTTCTTTTGGCGATAGGCTTCTCTTGAGAGGTTTTCCCAGCAATCCGGATAATCGATACAACATACAGCGCCTACGCTCTTGCCGGCCGGAGCAAGGGCCGAATCGACCTGGCTGTAATCGACAAAAGCAAAACTTCGCTTTTCAAAGCTTCCTTTGTTGTTTTTCAAAATATCCATCGGGCTTTGTACCGATTCGTCGTATACAAAATATGAGTAATACCTGCTGCCCAGTTCCTTTAAAGGTTTTTTAAAGCCCAAATAGAGTGTCAAAAGTGAGGCGCCAATTTTTGTTCCCTCAATTTGCTCCGCCAGGTGTTTCCCGTGGGGATCGGGCAGCATTTCACGGGCCACAACCGGAACAGAATTATTCGCGATTACATCATCCGCAAAAACTTCTTTGAGGTCGTCGGGGCTGCCTTTTTGAAAATATCGGATACCACAAACCTTATCGTTTTTGACCAGAATATTTTTGACTACATGTTTTAATAAAACCCGTCCGCCACTTTTTTCAATATACTGAGCCAGGTAGTCCGAAAGTTTCTGGGAGCCACCCTGGATATAATTGCCGCCACCCCTGAAATAACTACCCTGGGCCACTGAGTAATAAGCCAACGATAAGGTATAGGGATCATCGTGGAAGTAGCCAAGATTTCCCAGCAAAACTAATTTTAAGGTAGGGTTCTGCATGATGGAATCAAGAAAAGCCCCAACACTCATTGCGATAAATTCCTCATCGGGAGTTTTTGGGGGTTTACGCATCAGTTGATCAAAATAAGCCCGGATTCCTTCTTCTTCCTTCGGGAATTCAGCAATCAACAGCCGTTTTGCCTCTTCCGGGTCGTGGGGCATGGTAAAGGCAAAATCGCCCTGAATAAAGCGGTAGAATTCAGGCACTTTCAGGAATGAAACATGATCAAAAACCCCAAGATCGGTAAAAATCCGGGTTTTCATGTCGGAGCGATCCAGTCCATCCATCTCGTGAAGGCCGACTTCCAGCGTATAATCCTTGCGCCGGAACGTTGTCGCACACCCGCCGGGCCGGTCGTGTTGCTCGATCATGAATACCTTTTTCCCTTCTTTGGCAAGCTTGGCGCCGGCAGTTAAGCCCCCAAGACCTGCTCCAATAATGAGGACATCGTATTTCATTTCTTCCTGTATTCTATTTGGCAGCGGTCACCGTCTCCGACTTACCGGATGGCCTGTTTGCTGTATATTTATTCAATCAGATCTTTGTATTTATCGGCAATAAATCTTCTCCGAAGTTTTAAGGTAGGCGATAATTCGCCGGTGTTGGGCGACCACTCATCGGATACGAGTTTGAACCGGAGGATCCGTTCGGGTTTTGAAAAGCTCTTGTTAAATTGTTTTATATCTTCCTGAATGAGCGCATACAGCTCGGGCTTCTGGACAATTTCTTCTTTCGAGGTGAACGTCAGATTATTGTTTGCACACCATTCCTTGATAAAATGAAGATTGGGTGAAATCAGGGCGCTGGCAAATTTTTCCCCTTCCCCAACCACCATCACCTGATCGATACACAAGGATTCTTTCATCTTGTTTTCAAGCTTCTGGGGTGCAATAAATTTCCCCGACGAAAGCTTAAAGATTTCTTTTTTTCTGTCGGTGATCACCAAAAAACGTCCTTCATCGATGTAGCCCACATCACCGGTGTGAAACCATCCGTCGGGATCGATCGCTTGTTGGGTCAGTTCTTCATTTTTATAGTATCCCAACATCACATTGTGTCCCTTACATAAAATCTCCCCGTCGTCGGCGATTTTCATCTGTACCCCGTTAATCAGCGCTCCTACGGTTCCCAGTTTCAAATCCGGATCGTCCTGGCGGTTGATGGTTATGATTGGAGACGTTTCGGTGAGGCCATACATATTGAGCACTTTAATGCCGCACGCCCAGAAGATTCGCTCAAGCCTGGGCTGCAAAGCCGCTCCGCCACACCCCACCAGGCGGATATTCCCGCCCAGGGCAGCTCTCCATTTCGAGAAAATGAGTTTATCGGCAATTTTCAGCCGCTTTTTGTACCACCAGCTGCTCCGGCTTTCCTGTTTGTATTTTAGTCCCAGATTTACGGCCCAGAAAAAGATTGTCTTTTTGATCCCTTTCAGTTTCTTTCCCTGCGCGATGACATTGTCAAAGACTTTTTCGAGAATCCGGGGTACTGCATCAAAACCATGCGGTTTAAGCTCTTTCATGTTGGCAGCGATGGTTCCCATACTTTCGGCGTAGTACAAACTGCTGCCCGAGTATTGCGTCTGGTAGTTGCCCAGGCGACCACCTACGTGGCACAACGGAAGGATACTTAAGTATTTATCCTGTGGCCCCATTTTAAAAACATCGACTGCAGCCAAAAAATTCTGTACCAGGTTTTTGTGTGAAAGCATAACACCTTTTGATTCTCCGGTTGTTCCGGAGGTATAAATCAACGTGGCAAAATCCTCTTCGGTAATGGAGTTTTTTATCTGCTCCAGTTCGCTCCGGTACTCTTCGGCTAGCTGTTCGCCCCGGTCGATTATTTCTTTCAGATTTTTCACCTGTTCAATAGCATCGAAGGAATAGATTTTTTCTTCCGCCATCTTAGGGCCAATGGCTTCACGGATCACTTTATAAAGCGATAAATCGGATACAAAGATCAACTTCGCTTCGGAGTGGTCCAGAATATACCGGTACTCGTCCGACGAAAGAGAAGTAAAAAGCGGAGTATGTACAGCGCCAATCATGGTAATTGCCATATCGACAAAATTCCATTCCGGCTGATTTGATGAAACGGTCGCAATCTTATCTCCCTTTTTCAGACCAAGGGAAAGAAGTCCGTAACTGATATAATGCGAAAGACGAATATAATCTTTCGCGGAAAAGCTAATCCACGTTCCGTTTCTCTTTACGCCAAAAGCATCTTTCTTGTCGGGAAATTTTTGTTCATACCTGTCCAGCAGATCAAAGGTTCTGGTTGTGTTCATCGTTCCGATTTTTTTAGAAGTAATCGCAATTGTTTCTGCTAAAAATTATTCGCAGCTAGATACAAAATAATCGAATATCCGGAGAGGAAATGAATAGGTGGAGTTTAAGGGTTCTGACGCATTCCCGTTTCGATTGTCGTCGTCGTTATTCCAATTCTTACTCTACTGAAAAAGATTTGGGACGAGCCTGAGAGCCGCCGGAGTTGGATACCTGGCGAATTGTGCTTTGCGGATAAGTACGATAAGCAGATAGCTGTTTGTGTCTATTTCAAGCAACGTAGCCAAACAAAAACCAGAAACCAGCTACCGACAACAAGCGAACAATATCTAAATATCAACATGTTAAAGTTGACAAACTTGAAATTAATTCTTAATTTAAACAATTATTTTCAATCGCGATATTTATCTGAATTGTAAACTTAAACTATAAAACATGGTTCCATCAGCAAAAATACTGCTCGTGTTAAGTATTTCTCTTTCTGTAATTACACAAATACCGGCAAAAGACGTGATGCGGATCATTCAGAAAGATGGCACCGTTACGGAATTCCCGGTTGATGAAATCCGTAAGCTTACTTTTTTAACATCTGACACAACAGTCACTTCAAAACAGTATGCTATGGTTGCTTCAGCCGTACTAAAACTAAAAGCCTGGCCCAATCCGGCGGATAATTGCCTGAATGTTGGCTACCACCTCGAAGAGGATGGTAATGTACTCATTGAGGTTTATAACCTCAGGGGCGGGCTTGTATTCAGTGACGATAAAGGGGACCAACTACCCGGAGACTATATTTACCAGTGGAATGCACAAGATGTTCCGGCTGGTAATTACCTTTTCAGGGTCAGGCAAAACAATGCCATGGCCACAGAAAAAATCCTTTTCATCAAGTAATACTTAAACCTATGAAAGTTAAAGACTTCTTTCCCTCTATGAAAAGTACAGCGTCGATCGTTTTAATGATCGTTTTATGCTCACTTTTTACAAACTGTAAAAATGATATCGATGAAGCCATCCTGAACATGGATAACTTTAAAGCTACCGAGAACCTGTATGAATACAGTTGCGACTGGGACGAAGAAATCCTCAAAGAATTTGGGAGCGAATACCGGGTTGCCGACTGGAACGACCTGCTTGAGTTTTACGACAAAGGTGGCGATCTGCTGTCCCTGTTCGACCATATAGGAATTACCGAATGGAATACCGATATTATGGTGACCTTTAACGGTGTCAGAACCTATTCATCAACACGTTACTACTATGCCACCAGGCACGAACACAACAAACCCAGTGCATACCTTGCCCACGAGAACATCGACAATTACCTTGTGAGCCTGGGTTCGTGGACAGGTACACGGAAAATTATGGCAATCAGGGAAAACCTTCAATTAAAATAATTCCGGAAAAATGAAAGCAATAACAATTACCGCCCTGCTGTTAGGGTTCGTACTGGGCGCTTATGCCCAGGACCTGATCGTGCACAAAGCCGATGGAACCACTGCTTCGTTCCCGCTAAACACAATCGACAGCATAACCTTTGGTGTTTCACCGGATATCCCGGTTTCGCTCATCGATGAGCGCGACGGAACTGAATATCCCATTGTTCAGATTGGTTCCCAGGTTTGGATGGCACATAACCTGTTGTACTTACCTGTCGTTAGCCCTGTTTCAGAAGGTGCAAGCGATGCCGCGCACTATTACGTGTACGACTATAATGGAACAAGTGTAAGCGAAGCCAAAGCAACAGAAAATTATGCACTTTACGGGGTATTGTACAACTGGCAAGCAGCCCTGAGCGCCTGTCCTGAAGGCTGGCACATGCCAAACGACACCGAGTGGCAACAGCTTGAAATGCATATCGGCATGAGTTCCGAAAAGGCCGGAGATACCGATTGGCGGGGTATTGACGAAGG
>DAIMEA010000186.1:0-7628 GCA_036725585.1 Prolixibacteraceae bacterium
TGATGCTGAAGACCTTACCCTCGAAGCCTTTGGAAAAGCCTTCGCCAACATTCGCTTTTATTCGTCGGAATATGCGTTTAGTACCTGGCTTTTTAAAATAGCCACCAATCATTGCATCGACTTTCTCCGGAAACAAAAAGGAATCCATTTTTCGCTCGATCAATTGAACGATTTCGAATTTGAAATGAACGGCATCAAATTGCGTTCGAGCAATCCCGATCCCGAGGAGGGGCTTATTCTGCAACAACGCTTCAGTATGCTGCATTCGTTTATTGAGAAACTGAAACCGCAATACCGGAAACTGATCGATCTGCGGTACTTTAAAGAATACTCGTACGAAGAAATTGCCAACGAACTGGGCCTGCCGCTCGGGACGGTGAAAGTGCAACTGTTTCGGGCGCGGAACATGCTGTATTCCCTGCTCGAAGAAACCGACGTGAAAGAATGAACCCAACAGACCCCATCGATACCTATTTCCCGGAATTAAGCCCGGTACAACGCGAACGCTTTTCGAAACTGGGAGCGCTCTATACCGAATGGAACGCCCGGATCAATGTGATTTCGCGCCAGGACATCGACGAATTGTACACCCGGCATGTGCTTCATTCGCTGGCGATTGCCAAATTTATCCGCTTCACGCCCGGATCGTCGTTGGTGGATGTTGGCTGCGGGGGCGGTTTCCCGGGCATTCCCCTGGCCATCCAGTTCCCTGAGGTACACTTCACACTGGTCGATTCGATTGGGAAAAAAATCAGGGTGGTGAACGAAATAGCGAGTGCCCTGGAATTGACGAACACAACAGCCCTCCAGGAACGGGCCGAAAAGCTGGGGCAGACGTTCGACTTTGTACTCAGCCGGGCGGTTACCGAATTTCCGCGCTTTGTGGCGCTTACCCGGAAACTGGTTTCAAAGCAACAGCGAAATGCGTTGCCCAACGGGATCCTTTACCTGAAAGGGGGCGATTTTGACAACGAGCTGGCCCCCTTCCGCAAAACAGCTCAGGTGCAGCGCATTTCCGACTATTTTGATGAACCCTTTTTCGAAACGAAGAAGATAATTTATTTGCCGGTATCAGGCTGAAAGATAGGATAATGGAACGCGGATGACGCGGATGCGGGCAACGCGGATTTTGCTGAAAAAATCGGTTTCATTCGCGTTTGAAAATCAGCGTTATTCGCGTTCGGATTCACTATTTCTGAATACACTCTTTTCCCTGAGTTATGCGTTTTCCCGTTTCGTTGGCACCAGTTATGATCCCTTTTTGTTTACATCATTGTGACTAAACCGGTAATTGTTTCGAATTCTACTTTTGTTAAGGACATTACAGCAAGCCGGGGTTGTTTTTACAAGTCAGTAGTTCATGGCTTTAGTTTTTTTATTTCTCTGTCGAAGTCGCTCTCGTAGGTTTGGTCTTGAATTACCCTGAATTTTTCGTATTCGGTAATGGCTTTTAATTTAGCTTCAAGCATCGAAATTTTTCCTTTGTCAATTAAAATCGGGTAGTTGGAGAGTTCTAAAAAGCTATCGAGAAATTTTGCCCATTGTTGCATATTGAAAGCGATTCCGCGTTGTGCGTTGTTTTCGGCCAAATCTAAATAAGCAGACACAATTCTGTTTAGTTCGGTTAAATGTTGATGAGCTAAGTAATTTTTGGCCACCACTACATCACTTTTCAAGATTTTACCATCAGGTGCAGCTTTCCATGTTTTTAAACCCATGTATAGTTTTGAAGCGTCTGCTTCGGTGTAAATGATTTCAGCAGCTGTTTTTCCGGTGATAGCCCAATGTAATTTATTCTGAACGGCAGCAAAAAAATCTTTGGTTTGTTGGCTTTCTTTATCGTAATCGGTGCTCAGGGCATATAAGTCGGTAATTTTTTGGTAGAACCGGCGTTCGCTGGCCCTGATTTCACGAATCCGTTCCAGCAATTCATCAAAATAATCCTGACCAAAGTTTTTACCTTGCTTTAGCCGGTCATCGTCTAAAACAAAACCTTTGATGATAAACTCATTCAGGGTTTGGGTAGCCCACTTGCGAAAATCGGTGGCCTGTGTTGAGTTTACCCGATAACCCACTGCCAATATAGCTTCTAAACGATAGAAATTTGTATTGTAGCTTTTACCGTCGGAGGCAGTTGTTTCCATTTTGGAAATAGCTGAGTTTTGGTTGAGCTCTCCCGTTTCAAAAATATTTTTGAGGTGTTTATTTACAGCGGGGACATTCACCCCAAACAGTTCAGCCATGGCTTTTTGGGTAAGCCAAAACGTGCCGTTTTGGAAATGAACCGATACGTTAACTTTTTTATCTGCCGTATTGTATAGCAACAAGTCTCTTGCTTTCATCTTTTTTGCTTTTTCATTCAATACAATTCCAAATAATTGTCAGTTTTGCCTAACTCTCTAAAATTGGCTTCAATATCTCCGGACATTTTTCCCTTATACGGTGCCGTACGTTTTACCACTTCGTTATCGGGATCGGTCCAGGTTTGGTGTAAGAGCCAAATGTCTTGTTCTTTTTCGGCATCGCTTCGTTTTTCAAACGGCCTGCCTTGCCTTTTTTTTAAAAATCGCGCGTTACAAATTGCACCGTATCTATTTCTCGTTCTTTCATGTGTTCGAAAAAGCAGAGTTTGAAAACCCGCGAATCAAATTTAGCAATATTTCATTTCGGCCTCTAACCTTCTATGGGTTCATTTTCACCAAAGAGTAGGGACAATATGGAAGGATACTGGGGTAATAAATGGGTTGGCTCTATTTCGCGGAACAATCGAATGGGCTGAAAAAAAAGATCAAAAAATTTTTGGAACCCGAAATTTCCGTTATTTTTGCAGTCCGAAATTTCAACGGTTTATAACGGAATAAAATAAAATATCATGAAGCGGACATTTCAGCCTTCGAACAGGAAAAGAAAAAACAAACACGGTTTCCGTGAACGGATGGCAACCGCCAACGGCCGCAAGGTATTGAGCGCCCGCAGGGCCAAAGGAAGAAAGAAACTGACCGTGTCGGACGAACCTCGTCACAAACGGTAAAAAACGCTCGCGTTTTTTGATAACACGGTAAGGTGAAGATTCGGTTCTTTGCCTTTTTGTGTTTGTATAAGGAGCTGTTTCCCCTTGGTAGGTTCCTTTTTTTTGAATCCAATCAACTTCTTTTTACCTTGTCCCAGGCTGCCGGTTGCTTTCCTTTCAGGTAACGGAATTGTCCGGAGATGGTGGCCCAGTTGATGACCGTGAAATAGTAGGGCAGGAAGAATATTTTGGAACGGATGTTTCTTCGTTCGGCCAGCCAACCCAGAACAGCCATCAGGTAAAAAAGTCCCTGCAGGACGAGAGTCAGGTGGTAAAATCCAAAACCGGGCTCCATCGCCGCCAGGGTTATGTTCACCGGCAACATAAGGAAAAAGCACCAGGGGGCAAAGGTCCACCGCGATACTTTGTGCGAGAAATACTGGAATGCCAGTTTCCCGTAGCGAAAGGGATTAAGAAAGCCAGGCATGCGCACCAGGGTTTGGATGCCTCCGGCAGCAATCCTTTTCTTTCGTTTCAGTTCTTCGCGCACGTCGAACGAAGCTTTCTCCGAAGCAATGGCGCCGGGAGTATAGCTAAGCCGGTAGCCTTTCTCCACGATGCGGAAGGAAATAATCAGGTCGTCGAGGATGACATCGTTACCGACGGGCTCGAACAGTTCGGTGCGAATAGCGAACAACTCGCCCACGGCACCCACGGCCGAATAAAATTCGGCATCCTTTTTCTTCAGCCACGATTCGAAGCGCCAGTAAAGGCCTTCGCCGGTTTCGGCAGCGGTGTCGGCACCGGTGCTGAGTACCCGTTTTCGCCCGGCCACACAACCGGTGAGCGGATCGGAAAAGGCGGCGGTCATAAGCCGTATCGATTCGGTGTTCAGCGAGGTGTTGGCATCGGTAAAAACGACGATCGGTGCCTGAACGAACTGCATTCCGCGGTTCATGGCATGGATCTTCCCGCTCCGTTCGGGGACATGATGCACGGTAACTCCCTCTATCGTCCGCAGGTACTCCGGGCTCCCATCGTCCGACCCATCGGTAATGAAGGTGATCTTCAGCTTTTCGTGCGGGTAATCGAGGCGACGGCAATTGTCGATTTTTTCGTTCAGGATCGGCTTTTCGTTATAGGCGGTGATGAACAGGCAGATTTCGGGCAGCTCTTGCTCCCCGATCACGGGCGCAGCTTCTCTTTGTTTTCTTTTTTGTTGAAAAAGAGTCAAAAAAGCAAGCAACAGGGCATAACCCAGGTAGGTATAAAAAAAAGCAAAAAAGAGGACCCAGAAAATCGCCTTCATCCGATATGAGTTTGATAAAATCCGGCCAGTTTTCCGGCCAGTTTTTCATTGACATAATTCTTTTGAACAAAGGTAAACGAATTCTTCGATATTTGGATTTGACGCTCGGGCTCGTTCAACAGGCGAAGAATAGCAGTAGAGAAGTTTACCGGATCGTCTTCGATGAGGATTTCCTGTCCGTTCAGGGCCTCAATGCCTTCGCAGCCGATCGGGGTGGTTACAATAACCCTGCCCAGCGACATACCTTCGACGATTTTTACCCGCATTCCGCTGCCCGAAAAGAGGGGAGCAATCATGATCCCGTTTTCGAGCATAAAATCCCGGGCGCTTTTCACTTCTCCCAGGTAGTGGACATGGGGTCGCCCAATTTTTTGAACGAAAGCTTCGGGGGCATTTCTCCCGGCTACGGAGAGATTAATTTGCGGTGCTTTATCGAGCAGCAGGGGCCAGCATTGGTCGAGAAACCAGAGCAATCCTTCCTGGTTGGGCGTCCAGTCGAGCGCACCAATAAAAAAAAGTTCCCGCTGCGACGGTATGAAGGGCGCCAGTTCTTTTTGTTCGTCTATTCCTGCCGGCAAAGCCAGGCCGGGCTGGGTATTACCCAGTTCGTTCAAACGCACAAAATCGCGCGGGGTAATCGGAACGAGCAGGTCGTAACGGTTAAGCGCAGCAATTTCAAAATTCCGGATTCTACGGGCCAGAATCTTTATGTAGGCCTTTCGGATTCCTTTTGTTTGGAGCAAGGTCCGTTCCCAGATTTCGTGCTCGATGTTGTGGGCCCGGTAGGCAATCGTTGCTTTTGAATGATTGCGAATATCGTTAATGTAAGGGGCGAGGTACAAGCCTTCCAGTTGGACGATATCGAAGTGTTGTTTTTCGAGCAGGGCAATCAGTTTTTGCCGGTAGTTGGGCGCGATAAAGCGTTGGGCATTATAGGGCAGTTTTGAAAACAACAGGTTCGAAATCAATCCGGAAAGGCTTATAGGTGCTGGTACCTCTACCAGGTGAAAGGCGATGGTCGAAGTTAATTCAGCAGGCAGCTCGAAGGGCGAAATGTGGTGTTTTTTTGTGTTCATCACCAGGACGGTCACTTCATGTCCCTGCTCGGACAAACCGCGAATCAGGGCAAGGGTGGCTATCGATCCGCCATCGATGGCCGGATAAGGGGGTTTATTGGTCAGGATCAGAATTTTCATCGGCAAACGTTTTCTTGCGAAAATCGATGATCCGCGTAAGTTTCAGTTTTTCAACCAGCCGGTTGTAGTTTTCGGTGTTCAGCAATAGCGAATCAGTAACGGCCAGGTTGGTCAGCAACATCCCGATAATGAAAAAGACCCAGGTCGAAAACCACATCGCCGTCGAAACCATCCATACGCCTTCGCGGGCAACTTTTTCACCGATCATCGACACCAGGTAGTACGATATGAACATCAAAACCGACACGACGACGGGTGTTCCAAATCCCCCTTTACGGATAATAGCACCCAGGGGAGCGCCAATAAAAAAGAAGATGAGGCAGGCCAGGGAGAGGGTGTATTTTCGGTGGTATTCAATTTTGTGCAGGCTGATCCACCGGAGGCGGTTGTGCAAATCCGACTCAAACTGGAGAACCGTACGTTGGTTTTGCTGGGCATTTCGCTGGGCGGTCATCAGTATGTTCGAGCGTTGATCGGGGCGCAGCGAAGCCCAGAGCGAATCGAAAATGAGATTCGCGGGGGGAGGCGGAACCGGAGCCGCTTGCAGACTGTCGGGCAAAAAGGCATTCTGCACCGAATGATTCATTTCTTTATTGTAACTGATCCCGTATGTGGCCATTTTTTCCCTTTCGTGATAAAGATTTCCAAGCGAATCAATGGCGAAGTCCAGATGTTTATTTTTCAGCATTTTATATCCATCTTTGAAATAGTCCTCGTCCATTCGTTTCAATGTATAGTTTTTCACATTGACAACAGCCTCCTGTTTGAAAAACTTTTCTCTGCGGAAAGGAAAGGTTTTGTTCGAATTTCGGTCGCCCGGTTTCGTATCGCTGTAACTTTCGCCCTGATACAAGGTCAGAATCATAAATTGTTTGTCGTCGGAAAAATTGAGGTAGCCCGAATCGGCCAGCGTAACGCTTACATTTCCCTTTCCTTCGGTGTGGTTGTAGATCATAATCCCATGGAGGGTGTTCGTTTTGGGATCCCGACGATTCACCTTAATGCTGTAACCATCAATTTCGTTCGAAAAAATTCCATCCTTGATGATCATTTCCGGTCGTTGTTCTTTTACACTCCAGAGAAGGGCGGCAAACTTGGTGTTGGTTACGGGGATTATCTCGTTGGCCAGGAAGAAGGCAAAAACGGTAAGGGCTATGGTGAAATAAATCAGGGGCTTCATGATTTTCAGCAGGGAAACGCCGCTCGATTTAATAGCCAGCAGTTCGAGCCGCTCGCCCATATTGCCAAAGGTCATGATGGAAGCCAGCAAAACGGCCAGAGGCAATGCCATGGGAACCAAACTTAGAGCTGCGTACGACATGAGTTCGATCACAATTTCTGTTTCGAGGCCTTTGCCCACCAGTTCATCGAGATATTTCCACAGAAATTGCATCAGTAGTATGAAAATGCAAATGAAAAAGGTGAAAATGAACGGGCCGATAAAACTTTTCAGAATATATAGATACAAACGCTTCATCCCTTTTTTCTTCTATGGTTACAAAACTAAAAAATAGTAACGACTTTCGTCTGTTTTTTAAAACGGAATAGAAGAGAATTGCGTATATCCGGGCAAAAAGAAAGGGGGAAAGTCAGGATCCAAGCACATGCTTCAGGGTGGCTATCTGGGAATCCCACAGGGTACGAATCTCATCAATCTCATCGTCGTCGGCAAAGTCGGTGATCAACAGGGAAACATCGCCGGTAAGTTCATCCCGGGTTATTTTGAATTCGAAATAGGTTTCGTCGTGCAACCAATTAAAACGGACAATCAGGTTCTCTTTCCGGAAGGCAAGCTCAGCTTCCTGTTCTACATTGTCCCAAAGGAAAGTATATTTTTTCCCATTTACCGACACATCATCCGCAAACCATTCGGCAAGGCCGGAGGCAGAACTGAGTCTGTTATACAGGACTTTAGGCGAGCAATTCACCATATATTCCAAATCGAATTTTTGTTTGCCCATGGTCAATACTTTCTTTCAACGGATGCAATATATCAATTAAGTTTCAATTTACCAACAAGTATTCCGAAGGCATATTTCACAAAAAGTAATCGGAAAAATTTTAAAAAAAGAATTAAATATTATCTTTGCAACCGCTTTGGAAATGGCGAGGT
>DAIMEA010000187.1:0-7573 GCA_036725585.1 Prolixibacteraceae bacterium
AGGTATTCAGCGGGTTTGATATCGCCCACGTTCAGAATCCACATATTTTGGGCGCCGTTTTGATAGGCCCGGTTCATTTCGTAGGCGATGAGGCCGGGTTGAGTGGTTGAAAGCCAAAGATAGTCGTGCGGGCGCCCCCAGTAACTGATGTGGTAATAGACGCCCCCTCCACCGGGCCGCTTTTGTTCGGTTTCGTTGGGAAATCTTCGGATGTAGCCGTAGTTGTCGTCGGTCCACATTAAGGTAATATCATTGGGAAGATCGAGCCCGTTTTCGTACACGTCCAGAACTTCCTTATAGGGGATCAGTACCTGTGGAATTTTGCCGGCCGATTGCCCGAAGGTTGCAGCCAGCATATCGCGCTGGTCGCAGATGATTTGTTCCAGCATCGCGGTCTGTTCCCCGATGTTTTTGGGACCTTCCATCCGGCTGTCGTGAATGCCCCTCATCCCGAGGGTGATGATGAACTCATTGCCCGATGCTTTCAGTTCATTGAGCCGTTCCTGCCAGTAAGCTTTTACCCGATCACGGTTTGTAAAATAATTATAATCACCCCGTTCGTTCCGGTTCCATTCATCGACGTTGTTTCGCAACATGGGCTCGGCGTGGGAACTGCCCAGAACAATGTGGTAGCGGGCGGCCATTTCCCGGTTCCCGGGAATCGAAAAAAATGCTTTTGTGCAATCGTGCATGGCTGGCCATAGGGTGTTGGCTTTTAAACGCAGGAGGAGCTGGAAAATTTTTTCATAGGTTTTGGGTCCAATATCGCCGGTTTCGGGTTCAAATGTTTGGGCAGCCCAGGGGTGCAAACCCCAATCCTCATCGTTCAGAAAAATTCCCCGGTATCGGACCGAAGGGCCTTGTTCCAAACCGTTGGACGGAAGTTCAATGCTGATTTGCTTTTTTTTACGGGGAACAACATCGGCCCACCATTTCCAGGGAGAAACGCCGATACGCTCCGACAGTTCAAAAATCCCGTACAGGGTTCCCCGGACATCGCTTCCGGTAATGATGAGCGTTTTCCCGATCGCATCCATGCGGAAGGTTTCCCATTGATCGTGCCGTTCATTTTCATCCATCCGACCCATCGAACCGATGAGACCGGATGGCCGGGTGCCTACATAAATACCCCCGAGCCCCCCAAAGGTATCGAGCCTGGTCACCCCGGGTCTTAGACCGGTTACCGATTCAATATCTTCGGCCAGTTCCTCTACGGCCCAAAACAAGAGCGAATCACTTTGCACATCCACAAAAATGGGCCTGGGACCTTGTTGATCAACAAGAACAAAAGCAGAAAGGTCGGAAGATTGGCGACATCCCTGAAAAAAAAGGAGTGTGATCAGGATGAAAAGCATCCGGCGCATCGGTGTTTCTTTTTGGAATCGAGGTTTTAAAAATAAACATAAATTGTTCATTCTTATCATTACGGTCACTCTTTTTCCATTTTTTCGGACAACAACGATACTTTATCTATTTAAAACAAGATTCATCCATGAACGATATAGCCCGTACTCTTTTTCAGCCGGTTTGCCCCGGCTTGAAGGAATCAAAACGAACCCAAAACCATTTCCTCTTTTTGGCGTTGTTTCCTTTGGGTTTTCTTATACCTTTGGAAATATCCATTTTTCATGTTTCGATGGCAATATTGAGTTTGTATGAAAAAAATTCTGAACATCCTTTCATCCCCAATTTTCATGGCAGCTTTGCTAATGGTGCTGATTGTGGCCATGGCTTCGGCAACTTTTATTGAAAACGATTTTGGTTCCCAGGTTGCCCGGAGCCGTGTTTATCAAACTTTTTGGTTTGAATCTCTTTTTGTATTACTGGCGCTGAATCTGTTGACGCGGATGATTTATCTGAAATTGTACCGCATCCGGAAGTTGCCTGTTTTTCTGTTTCATGCGGCCTTTGTGCTTATGATTGTTGGAGCCGGAATAACCCGCTATACTGGAGTTGAAGGAATAATGCACATCCGGGAAGGGCAATCGGCACGGACAGTGCAAACCGATGAGAACGTTCTTACCATAATCCTTGAAAACGAAACAGAAATTCTTTCCGAAGCTTCGTATCCCTTTCTTCCGGGCTTAAGCCAAACGTTTAAAAAAGAGCAGGATGCCCGGGGGGAGACGGTTCTCACGGAGCTAACCCATTTTTTCCCTCATGCCTACAAACAGGTGGCGCCCGGCAGCGACAAGAAAAAGGTCATTGGCTTTGTTGTATCGGGGGCAAGCTTTCGGGGATACGATTACCTCCAGGAGGGGGAGACCCGGACCTATGGCTCGCAAACCCTTACCTTTGCGACAAACGATTCGGCCGACTATCGCATTCGTGCTTCGGGCGACAGTCTTTTTCTGCGATCCCGTCATAAAATAGAAATAAAAAACATGGGCGACACGTTGGGGTATCCAATTTTGGGCGAGGTGTTTCTTGAAGCAAAAAAAGTGTATGTTTTGCGCGATTTCAACCTGGTTTTTCAGGAATACTTCCCGTCAGCAAGCCTTGAGCCGATACCCATTAGCCCGGGTGAAGATCCATCGGCGGGATTGGCCGCACTGATATTTCGCATTAGCAGCGGCAGCGATACGGCACGGGTGGTATTGTGGGAAAACGAATGGGATGCAGCACCTCACCGGATTTCCCTTGGAGCGCTCAAGGTTTCACTGGGTTTGGGTGCGGGGAGTTTTGATCTTCCTTTCCGTTTGCACCTCGACGATTTCCGGATCGATCGCTATCCCGGATCAATGAGCCCGTCCTCGTTTTCCAGTTTTGTTCAAATCATCGAACCGGAGAAAGCGCCCCATCCGTTTCATATTTATATGAACAATATCCTGAAATACCGGGGGTATCGCTTTTTCCAGTCGTCGTATGACCCCGATGAACAGGGAACCATCCTTTCGGTTAATTACGATGTATGGGGAACCACCCTTACCTATATCAGTTATCTCTTGCTTGTGCTGGGCATTGTTGGGGCATTGCTGAGTCCCGGTTCCTTTTTCCGGAAACCCCAGGCCGGGAATATCCTTCGGCTTTTGGTTGTTGGTTTTTTTCTTTTGGGAGCTCTTCCTTCTGTAGCCGACAAACCTTCTGAAAAAAGAGAGTATATAGCTGTTTCGGCCGCCCATGCCCGTGAATTTGGAACGTTGATGGTACAGAACCAACAGGGGCGGACTGAGCCCTTTTTCACCTACTCGTCGGAGTTGGTCCGGAAAATTGCCCGGAAAGACAAAATAGCCGGATTGACCCCGGTTCAGCTTTTTTTGGAAATGAATCTGAATCCTTCGTATTGGTCCCAACAGCCGTTAATCCGGATTTCAAACATTGAGCTGCAACGTTACCTGGGGCTTTCGGGGAAATATGCATCCTATACCGATCTGATCACACCCGGAGCAGGGTATCGTCTCCAGGGAATGGTCCAGACCATTTATGCCCGTCCGCCGGCACAGCGAAGCAAGTTCGATAAAGCCGTTTTGAAAACCGATGAAAAAGTCAATATCTGTTATTCCATTTTCAGCGGGAGCTATCTGAAAGCCCTTCCGGTACCCGGTGATACAGACAATACGCATTGGTATGTTCCGTCCGAAGCTGCCTCGCGGGCCACCCATTCCGAAGATTCCCTTTATTTGGCTGATGCCTTCCCTGCCTATTTCAATGAATTGCAAAAAGCCAAAAACAGTGGAGATTATTCCGTTGCCGACCGGTTTTTGCAGGGATTGATTTCGTTTCAGCAGCAACACGCAGGCTACGAGCTTCCTGGTGATTTTCGAAAAAATATCGAAATAGCCTATTACACCTACCATCCATTTAAAAAGCTTTTTCCCTACTTTTTCACGCTGGGCCTGGTGTTGCTGATCATTCAGCTTACATTGATTGTAGCCGGTAAATCCTTGTCCCAATGGGCACGACGAATCTTCTTCTTTCTTTTCCTGGCCGGTTTTGTTGTCCAGACACTGGGAATAGCTGCCCGTTGGTTTATTTCGGGCCATGCGCCCATGAGCAATGGGTATGAATCGATGTTGTTCATTGCCTGGATAACGGTTTTGGCAGGATTCCTTTTTCATCGCCGTTCGGTATTTGCCCTTCCGGCGACGGCTGTACTTGCCGGTTTAAGCCTTCTGGTGGCCAACCTGAGTTTTATGGATCCGGAAATCACCAATTTGGTTCCTGTTTTGCAGTCGTACTGGCTCACCATTCATGTTTCGGTAATCACGGCCAGTTATGGCTTTCTGGGACTGGGTGCCATCCTGGGGCTCATAGTTCATTTGTTAATCGTATTACGAACCGGGGCCAATCATGCCCATGTTCGTCGAAGCATCCTGAATTTAACCCTTCTGAATCATCAAACCCTGATTGCCGGCCTTTATTTGTTAACCATTGGAACCTTTTTAGGGGCTGTATGGGCCAACGAGTCGTGGGGGCGATACTGGGGCTGGGATCCGAAGGAAACCTGGGCGCTGATCTCCATTCTGGTATATACCCTGGTTACCCATGCGCGCATGATTCCGGGTATGCGGGGTATTTTCGTTTTTAATGTATTATCGGTCTTTGGTTTTGCCTCGATTCTGATGACTTATTTCGGAGTCAATTATTATCTTTCGGGCTTGCACTCCTATGCAGGGGGCGATCCGGTCCCGGTTCCGGTTTTTGTCTATTATGCCGTTTCGGCAACCATTGTTCTGAGCATTGGTGCTTCGGTGAAGTTCTCGAAACACTTCCGGGAACAGGCGTTATAGAATTATGAAAAAAATTGTTTCAATTTCGTCCAAAGATACTATCTTGCGAAGCTTATTTTTAATGGTAGCAATGGAGTTTGTCCTTTTCACACCGACATCGGTTCTGTTCGTGAAAGGTGCAATCCGAAAGGACTAATGATAAACAAATTGGACGCCTTTCGTTCCTGTGCATAAAGAAGAAAAAAGACGTGTATAAGGAATCGTTGGATGTTGATGTAAAAGGATGGGATAAAGTTCGCGCAATGGGATTAGTACGACCTGCTTACAAAATCATCATACCCCAATCCCCAGGGGATTTTAAAACCCAGTGGCAAAGCTGTTTGCAACAGTTGGCTCTTGAAGCCAGGGAGTCGGGTTATAAACCCGTACGGGCCAATATTTTTGTAAAATCACAAAATCAGGCCGATTATCTGTCACAACTTCAATTTGTTGAAGAGACCATGTTGCAATGCTTCGGAACAGAGAGCCCCCCCTTTGGTGTGGTGATGCAGGAACCCGAAGATCCCTGGTTGGTGATCATTGAAGCCGGTTTTGTGCATCTTGGAGAAGCAAAAGTGCATTATGGCGCGTTTCGTGGCCGTCCCTATTGCATTGTCGATACAAGTAACTATAAGGAATTTTGGACGATCGGTGCCCAGTCGGTCCATCCCGACCTGAATATTCTGGCATCTTCGCGAGCTTCTTTTTCCTACCTCGAAGATTTATATAAACACCTGGGATTGAGTTTTGACAATATCGTCCGCCAATGGAATTATGTTGGTGAAATTCTGAGCAAAGAAACCATCGAGGGACGATCCAGGCAGCATTATCAGATGTTTAACGAAACCCGAAGTCATTTTTATCAGAAACTGCGGAAACGGACCGATTTCCCTGCCGCTACCGGCATAGGCATGTTGTATCTGGGGGTTTGCATCGATAGTTTTGCCGTGAATGGAAACGAAAATCTGAAAATCATTCCCGTGAGCAATCCCCAACAGAGTGAATCGTACCGATACGGTCAGCAGGTTTTGGTTGGTGCGCCCGATTGTTCTTTACCTCAAAACCAACCGCCCCAGTTTGAGCGGGCGAAATTAATTGTTCTGAAAAATGCTGCCCGGCTCATCATTTCCGGAACAGCCTCCATTATCGGACAGGAAACGGTTGGCATCGGCGATGTTGAAGAGCAAACCCGTATTACCATCGAAAATATTCGTCTGCTGTCCGATCCGGATACCTTGCGGAAACATTGTCCTGAAATAAAAATCATTCCCGATCGCTACAGTTATGTGCGGGTGTATGTAAAAAACAAAGACGACATAGCCCGGGTTCGGGAAATCTGCCGGCTGGCTTTTGGCAACGCTCCCGCTACTTATGTGGTTGCCGATATTTGCCGCGATAACCTTCTGGTTGAAATTGAGGCCGAACTAATATCCTGATTCTTCTTAGGGTAAACGGATTGCTTGTTGCTGATTTCCTTCAATAAAAAATCAGTACTGTCCGGTTAAAACAAAAGATTGCTTCGCTACGCTGCTTATGACAAATTTCGTTCTATGTGTTATTCCGACGATCCCGATGGCTATTGGTACCAGTGCTTCGACCTGGCTGAAGATCTTGTCTTAAAATGACCCCCTATACCTCTTCTTTATTCGTTTTATTTCGCCCCCCTGAGATGATGCATTTTGACAAATGGGTTGATGTTGTTCGACAAAAAGTACAGTTCCTATTCCATTTATTTAACTATTCTTGTTTCCGTTGAAAATTAAGGAGAAATGACTTTTCTTATTCTTCAGTGCACCCGTAAAATGCGACATAATTACACAAGCATGCCCGATTTGAACAAGCCGGATTATAAGCTTCAAATACGAGATAAATCAAACACCCGGGTTGTTTCGTGCACAGGAAGGGCTGGAAAAATGGTTCAGTTTTTTAAACATACGTGACAATGCCCATGACAAAACATGGTTTTATTTATGCTTTATGAAAAATGAAAAAATGCAAAGATTATTCATCGGATCATTGCGAGGACTTAATAAACAAAACAATTAACAATCTAAACTTAAAGATTTATGAGAAAATTACTTACACTCATTTGCGTTTCAATGCTTCTGGCTTCTGTTTCCTTTTCGCAGGAAATAGTGAAAGGCGGGGACATGGAAGATGCTTCAGCCTGGAATTTTTATTACAATTCTGCTGATGCGCACAATGTTGGCGGAACGATCGAATTTGGTTACACCGCAGATAAACCATCTGCTGGCGAAGGAGGATGCTATCGTGTTTCTACATTTGGACAATCAGCAACGTTCCTGTGGCAGAAAATAAAACTTGAGGCAGGTCATACATATCATTGGGACGGAGCTTTTAAAAATGCCCTGGGCTCAGCGCCCAGCACCTGGTTGGAATATGGAATCATGAAAGAACAACCTACCGGTGGTGAAATTGCAACGGGTGAATTCAGTTATGTGTTCAACCTGAATACCTGGATGGGAGCGGATACACTAAATGTCGATACAACATTTGGTGAATATTTCCCATTTTTTGGCGCGAATTCGAACACCTTTAAAATTCCGGAATCAGAAACCGACAGAGAATGGTTTATTGTAATCAAAACAGGCTGTTGGGGACCAACCGAATTTGATCCGGACACCAAATTCGATTTTCTTTTCGATAACATCAGCATCATTGATTTAACACCCAACATCGTTAAAGGTGGAAATATGGAAGATGCATCGGCCTGGAATTTCTATTACAATGAAGCAGATGCACATAATGTTGGCGGAACCATTGAATTTGGCTACACCGCCGATACTCCCTCTGCCGGCGAAGGAGGATGTTATCGTGTATCTACATTTGGACAGTCAGCAACT